>NZ_JBYCLD010000294.1:0-9242 GCF_057473725.1 Mycobacterium sp. TH-M11
GGTAGGGTCAACACTACGAGAATCCCGTCGACGCGAGTGAAGCCCGGTGAAGACTCCTGACAAGCTGACGCCCACCTCCCTGCGAGAGGCCTTCGGCCATTTCCCGTCCGGCATCATCGCTATCGCCGCCGAAGTCGACGGTGTCCGTGAAGGCTTGGCGGCCAGCACGTTCGTCCCGGTGTCATTGGATCCGCCGTTGGTGTCGTTCTGTGTGCAGAACACCTCGACGACGTGGCCGAAGCTCAAAGATGTCAAAGCGCTGGGCATCAGCGTTCTCGGTGAGTCGCACGACGGCGCCGCGCGCGCGCTGGCGGCCAAGACCGGGGATCGCTTCGCGGAGCTGGAAACGGAGTCCTACAGCAGCGGCGCGGTCTTCATTCGCGGCACCAGCCTGTGGATGGAGACGGTGATCGAGCAACTCATCCAGGCTGGGGACCACACGATCGTGGTTTTGCGGGTCAGCGACGTTCGGGTCGACGCGGATGTTGCGCCGATCGTTTTCCACCGCAGCGCGTTTCGGCGCCTCGGAGTCTAGGTACGCCGGGGAGGCTAGGGACGCCGGCCGAGCTCCTCGCGGTAAGCCTGTATCCGTCGCTCGATTTCCGCGGCGTCCTGGTCGCGGTGCTCCTTGTGCGCCAATTCGGCACGGGCCGTGAGCTCCGCGATCGCCGTGCGAATGTCGTTGACGCTGGTGGGCTTTCGGATCGTCATTGGTCACCGCCTTTCCGGTTGTACCCGACGGTACGCGGATCCGCGGCGACTGAACACCCGGCTTTCAGCGACGGAAGAGCTTGTTACCCAGCCAGACGATCGGGTCGTACTTGCGGTCGGCGACGCGCTCCTTCATCGGAATCAGCGCGTTGTCGGTGATCTTGATGCCCTCCGGGCAGACCTCGGTGCAGCATTTGGTGATGTTGCAGTACCCGAGGCCGTGCTCTTCCTGGGCTTCGTCCCGCCGATCGCGGGTGTCCAGCGGATGCATCTCCAACTCCGCGATCCGCATCAAAAAGCGCGGGCCGGCGAAGTGTGGCTTGTTGTCGTCGTGGTCACGGATCACGTGGCAGACGTTGTTGCACAGGAAGCACTCAATGCACTTGCGGAATTCCTGGGAACGTTCGACGTCTTCCTGCTGCATCCGGTACTCGCCGGGCTGCAGGTCCTTCGGCGGCGCGAATGAGGGGATTTCCCGCGCCTTCTCATAGTTGAAGGACACGTCGGTCACCAGATCGCGGATCACCGGGAAGGTCCGGATCGGCGTCACGGTGACCACCTCGTCCTCGGCGAAGGTCGACATCCGCGTCATGCACATCAGTCGCGGCTTGCCGTTGACCTCGGCCGAGCAGGAGCCACACTTGCCGGCCTTGCAGTTCCACCGCACTGCCAGGTCCGGTGTCTGGGTCTGCTGCAGGCGGTGGATGATATCGAGCACCACCTCGCCCTCGTTGACCTCGATGTTGAAGTCCTGCAGGCCGCCGCCGGTCTCATCGCCACGCCATACCCGCAAAGTCGCGTCATACGTCATGAGCGCTGCTCCTTCTCATCGCTTCGCTCTGCATCGTCGTCAGCGCGGGTCATCAGCCTCTCCGTCCTGGGTGGTCGGCCAACTCTTCGTCGGTGTAGTACTTCTCCAACTCCGAGATCTCAAAAGCCTCGAGCAGGTCGGGCCGCATCGGGATCTGGTCTTTGCGCGTCACCGCGACGTCGGGAACGATCGGGTCGTCGCCGCTGGCAGTGCAGACCAGCAGCACCTTGCGCCACGACGGGTCCATCCCCGGATGGTCATCGCGGGTGTGCCCGCCGCGGCTCTCGGTGCGCTCCAGCGCGGCCTTGGCGACGCACTCACTGACCAGCAGCAGGTTGCGCAGGTCAAGGGCCAGGTTCCAGCCCGGGTTGTACTGCCGGCCACCCTCGACGTGGATGTGCTTGAACCGTTCGCGAAGCTGGTCGAGCCGACTGAGGGCCTCGGTGATCTCCTCCGATTTGCGGATGATGCCCACCAGGTCGTTCATCGACTGCTGCAGGTCGAGCTGCAGCGTGTAGGGGTTCTCCGCGGCAGCGCCGTTGGCGGGGGCCTCGAACGGGGCCAGCGCCCGCTTGGCGGCGGTCTCGACGGCGTCCTCGGCGACGTTGGGCCGGCCGGTCAGCGCCCGCACGTAGTCGGCCGCGCCCAGTCCGGCACGACGGCCGAAGACCAGCAGGTCGCTCAGCGAGTTACCGCCCAGCCGGTTGGAGCCGTGCATGCCGCCGGAGCACTCGCCCGCGGCGAACAGGCCGGGAACAGTGGCGGCGCCGGTGTCGGCGTCCACCTCGATGCCGCCCATCACGTAGTGGCAGGTGGGCCCGACTTCCATCGGCTCCTTGGTGATGTCGACCCCGGCCAGTTCCTTGAACTGGTGGTACATCGAGGGCAGCCGCTTTTTGATCTGCTCAGGTGTCAGCCGCGAGGCGATGTCGAGGTAGACGCCGCCGTGTGGGCTGCCGCGACCGGCCTTGACCTCGGAGTTGATCGCGCGGGCGACCTCGTCACGGGGAAGTAGGTCAGGTGTACGACGGGCCGAGTCGTTGTCTTTGAGCCACTGGTCGGCTTCTTGCTCGGACTCGGCGTATTGGCCTTTGAACACCGGGGGGATGTAGTCGAACATGAAGCGCTTGTCGTCGGAGTTCTTGAGCACCCCGCCGTCGCCGCGCACACCCTCGGTGACCAGGATGCCCTTGACGCTGGGCGGCCAGACCATCCCGGTCGGGTGGAACTGGATGAACTCCATGTTGATCAGCGTCGCGCCGGCCCGCAGCGCCAGCGCGTGGCCGTCGCCGGTGTACTCCCACGAGTTCGAGGTGACCTTGAAGGACTTGCCGATACCGCCGGTGGCCAGGACGACGGCGGGCGCCTCGAACAAGATGAACTTGCCGGTCTCGCGCACGTAGCCAAAAGCTCCCGCGATTGCGTCACCGTCTTTGATCAGTTCGGTGATGGCGGTCTCGGCGAACACCCGGATCCGGGCCTCGTAGTCGCCAAGCTCGGCGTGGTCCTCCTGCTGCAGCGAGACGATCTTTTGCTGCATGGTGCGGATCAGCTCCAGGCCGGTGCGGTCGCCGACATGCGCCAGCCGCGGGTAGGTGTGCCCGCCGAAGTTGCGCTGGCTGATCTTGCCGTCCTTGAGACGGTCGAAGAGCGCGCCGTAGGTTTCCAGCTCCCACACCCGGTCGGGGGCTTCCTTGGCGTGCAGCTCGGCCATCCGCCAGTTGTTCAGGAACTTCCCGCCGCGCATGGTGTCGCCGAAGTGGGTCTTCCAGTTGTCCTTGGGGTTGGTGTTACCCATCGCCGCCGCGCAGCCGCCCTCGGCCATCACCGTGTGGGCCTTGCCGAACAGCGACTTGGACACCACCGCAACCTTGAGACCGCGTTCCCGCGCCTCGATGACCGCGCGGAGACCCGCGCCGCCGGCACCGATGACGACCACGTCGTAGGAGTGCCGTTCGACCTCAGTCATTACAACCTCGCTCAGCTATTTCGGTAGTTCTGAAATGGCTTCTCAGCCAATAAATCTCAGGTCGGAAATGGTGCCGCTGGCGACCAGCGCGATGTAGAAGTCGGTCAGCATCAACGTGCCGAGCGTGATCCACGCGTACAGCTTGTGGCGGGTGTTGAGCCTGCTGACCTGAGTCCAGATCCAGTACCGCACAGGGTGTTTGGAGAAGTGCTTGAGTCTTCCGCCGGTGGCGTGCCGGCACGAGTGGCAGGACAGCGTGTAGACCCACAGCATGACCACGTTGACGACCATGATCGCGTTGCCCAGTCCGAAGCCGAATCCGCCCGGTCCGCTTTCGGAGTGGAACGCGATGATCGCGTCGTAGCTGTTGATCACCGAGATGATGCCGGCGGCGTAGAAGAAGTACCGGTGGGTGTTCTGCACGATCAGCGGGAATTTGGTCTCACCGCTGTAGTGCACGCGAGGTTCGGCCACCGCGCAGGCCGTCGGCGACTGCCACACCGTGCGGTAGTAGGCGCCTCGGTAGTAGTAGCAGGTCAGCCGGAACAGCAGCAGGAAGGGCAGCGTCAACGCCGCGAACGGCAGCCACCACACGTGCGGCAGGATCTGCGGCCAAAAGTCGCTGGCCTCACCGCAAGCCTTGCTGACGCAGGGCGAGTAAAACGGCGTCAGCATGTGGTACTTGGGAACGAAAAAATAATTCTGTTGAAACGCCCGGAACGTCGCGTAAATGACGAATGCGGCGAACCCCAGGTCAATTCGCAGCGGCGACATCCACCAACGGTCGGTGCGAAGCGTTCGCTGATCGATGCGTGCTCGCGTGGGTGAAAAGACACCGGACGCAGGACGGTTCGCCGTGGGTGCGCTCATCAAATGTTCCTCTTCGAACGGGGTGTTCGTCGAAGACTACCCAGGCATGCCCCAATGGTTCTCATCGGGGCGTGAAATCAGGACCGGTGGTGGCCCCCGACACCTTCATCGTCGACGTCGCGCCAGAAGTCGCGGTCGTAATCGGTGTCGGGAATGGTGATCTTTTCGCTGGGTTGCCGCACGGCGACACGGCCCAAGTCGAATTCGGAAACATCGCTGTCAAGTAATTCGACATCGCCGAGCAGGCGGTCGGCGTCGATGACGATGCGGCGCACCGCCGGGTTGTCGCCGTAGCGCGCTTTCAGTGAACTCACGCACCGCCGCAGCCCGCCGATGAGGTCGTGCAGTTCGCTCAGTTCGGTAGTGGTGGACAACGGATCTCCTAGCAGGCAAAGGTGTCATGGATCACAGTACCGACCCATACTATCGGCTACCCGGCGCACGCGTGAGCCAGATCACGCGCGGCGGCTGTCCAGATGCGCCGCGGGTCGACGCACACCGACTGTCCTGATCGCCGGCCAAGCGCCGTGTCGATGTTGTCGGCGCGGCTACCAGACCTCACCGTCGCGCCAGTCGCACGCCAAACCGGCGGCGGGGTCGAGGTCGGTCCCGAGCGGGAACACGAACACCGACCCGTCGTCGTCGGGCGTGCGCGTCTGTCCGGTGGGCGCCAACACCGACGTGGGCCCTCGCCACGGCAACCAGCCGCGCAGCGTGTAGAGGCGCCGGCCGCGGTCTGAGGAACTCAGCGCCCCAAGCTGGTAACCGCCGCGGATCACCTGTTCGCAGGCGTCGAGTATCGCGATAGCCAGCCCCTGCCCGCGCCAATCCTCGCGCACGGCAACAGCTTCGATGTATCCGCAGCGCAACGCCGTGCCGCAGTACAGCAGCCGCCGCTGGATGACCGCACCGTGCGCGATGATCGCGCCGTGATGCCAGATCAGCGCGTGCATACCGCCCAGCGCGTGCTCCCAGTCGGTGTCGGTGAAGTCGTCGTCGAAGGCCGCGCTGACCATGTCGTGGGCGCGTTGCCGCGCGTCGATTTCCAGATCGGCGGTGTGGACCAAGCGCGCGGTGTGAACCGGGGTGGGCACACTGCTGGTCTACCAGTTCGGCTACTCCGCCGCCAGGGGGCGCGACCAGTGCAGTCGAAGCTGTTGGCCGGGGCGCACCTGGGCGACGTTGTCGATGTCCCGGTCGATGATGACGCCAACCACCGGGTAGCCGCCGGTAACCGGGTGGTCGGGGCCGAAAATAACCGGAAATCCGTTGGGCGGCACTTGGATTGCGCCACGGGTAACGCCCTCGCTCGGCAGTTGGCGGACCGGGTCGCGGTGGGTCAGTGGACGCCCCTGCAGTCGCATGCCCACCCGGTCGCTGCGATCGGAGGCGGTCCAGACGGTGTGCACCAGGGCGTCGGGATCGGCGAGCCAGTTCCGCCGCGGTCCGGGCACGACCAGGAGGTCGACGAGTTGGCCCGTGATCGCCGCGACCGGAGCCTGGTCCAGCGCGGGATAGTCGTCGGTGGGTGCGCCGATCGACAGCACGTCACCGCGCCGCAGCGGCGGCGGTCCGATACCCGACAGCACGTCGTAGCTGCGCGAGCCGAGCACCGGCGAAACGTCGATACCGCCGCGTATCCCCAGGTAGCTGCGCAACCCGGACTCCGGGACGCCGAGCGAGATCACCTCACCATCGCGGACATGGTGAATGCTGTTGGCGCCGAACAATCTCGAGCCGACGGCTGGATGGGCATCGGCGCCGGTCACGGCGACGTCGACGTCACCGCCGCGTACCCGCGCCGCGAATCCGCCCATGGTCACCTCGATGGTGGCGCGGTCGTCGGGGTTGGCCAACAGCCGGTTGGCCAGAGCGTGCGCGCGGCGATCCGCCGCGCCCGAGCGGGTGACGCCGAGATGGGCCAGGCCGGCCCGGCCGAGGTCCTGGATGACCGCCAGCGGTCCGGTGTGCAGGATCTCCAGCGTCGGCATGCGCTACGCCGATCGGAACTGGACTCGGGTGCCCGGTTTCAGCAATGCGGGATCGGGTCGATCGATGTCCCACAACACCGCCTCGGTGTGGCCGATCAGCTGCCATCCGCCGGGGGAGCGACGCGGATAGATTCCGGTGAATTCCCCGGCCAACCCGACGGCGCCGGCGGGAACCGAGGGTCGTGGGTCGGATCTCCGCGGCACGCGCAGGCCTGGATCACCGTCAACCAGATACGCGAAACCCGGTGCGAATCCGCAAAATCCGACGGTCCAGGGCTTGGCGGTGTGGGCGTCGACGACCTGGGCGGTGGTCAGTCCGGCCAGGTCGGCCACCTCGCGCAGATCGTCGCCGTCGTAGACGACGTCGATCACCAGCGGCGCGCCCGCGGCGGTCGCTGCTTCAAAGTCGGCAGCCACCACCACGGACTGAAGCCGACGGCGGACGGCGCTCTGCAAGCCGGACCCGTCGAGTTTGAGCAGCACTGTGCGCGCGGCCGGAACGATGTCGAGCACGCCGGGCATCGCGGCATCGCGTAACGCGGCCGACCACGCCAACACCTCAGCTGTGCTGTCGAATTGCAGCAACAGCGCGTGGTCTCCGTAGTCGAGAACTGGCACGCTCAGGCCAGGATGTTGGCGATCAGTGGCGGCAACTGGTCCGCCACCAGCGGGTAGCTCAGCGGCGACGCGTAGGCGATCGCTCCGGCTTGATCCTCGGTGGTGAAGATGCTATGCGAACGATTCTGCGCCACATGGGGATTCGCGAGTAGGGCGGCCTGTTCCGCTTCGCTCTCGGTGGTCCAGATCAGGATTTCGGCATCACCGAGGACCGACGTGATCTTGTCGCGCGAGATGAATGCGCGCCGCTGGTCGACGGTCAATGCGGTGAGGCTTTCGGGGAGGCTCAGGCCCATCTGGGTGAGAAAGTCGGTCTGCCACCCGGTGGTCGCGACCACGTTGTCGTCGTGCAGCTTGCCCTGAAGGAGTAGCACTCGTTTGTTCTTGAACTGCGGGTACTTGTCCGCGACGGCGGTAAACCCTTTGTCGACGGCGGTGATCAGCGCGGCCATCTGGCCGGGCTGAAAGACCGCCTCACCAATGGCTTTCGCCTGATCTTTCCAGGGCTCGAAGAATGCGTCGCCATCGGATTGCGCCAACGTCGGCGCAATCGCCGTCAGCTTCTGATAGGTGTCCTGGTCGAGACCGGCATCGGTGGCGACGATCAGATCGGGCTTGAGTGCCGAAATCCGGCTGACCTGAATTCCGTTGTCCAAGTTCAGCACAACGGGTTTAGCGGCCCCGAGTTTGGACTGGGCCCATGGCCACACCCCGAATGGCTGGTCGCCGAACCAGTTGGTCACCGCGATGGGCACGATCCCCAGCGCCAGCAGGTCGTCGCCCGTGGTGAAGCCGGCGCTGACCACCCGCTTGGGTGGCTCGGCGATCGTCGTCGCACCGAAGGCGTGGGTAATGGTGACCGGGCCCTTGCCGCCGCCGGTCACGGCCGGTGGAGCCTTGTCCGGCGTGCAGCCCGCGAGTGCGAGCAGTCCGCCAGCCGCGCCTGCGCGCAGGAACCCGCGGCGATTCCATTGCTGGTCCACGGCGTGAGCCTAGCGAAGTCAGCGAGTCGGCTTGGTGGTCTTGTGCATCCAGGGGCTGTAGTCGGCAATCAACTCCTCTTGCGGCGGCCGCTGCCCGTCGGGCACGTGCTGCAGGTTGATCCGGATCCGATACCAGATCGAACTCGGTCCGCGCATTCCGTCGACCAGCACGTCAGCCGGTTGCAGACGGTCGGCTGCTGCGGGATGACGCTCGCGCCAGGTGTCCAGTGCGGCCATCGCCTCGTCCCTGGTCTTGGTGCGGGCGACTTCGATGAGCGGCATCACCGACTGACGCCGTCTGCTCGTGTCGCGGCGCACGCCCCTCGGTGCCTTCTCCGCCGGACCGAGTTCGGATGCCAGCGTGAGTAACTGGTCGAGATCCCCTGCTGCGCCGGACATGCCCTCCCACGGGTCACCGATGTCGGCGTACCGCTTCGGTACCGTCGCCACGGTGAAGTCCGCGGGGTCGCAGTCGGGCACCTCGTCCCACCGCAGCGGGGTGGACACCCGCGCATCCGGGGTGGCCCGCACCGAGTACGCCGACGCGACAGTCCGGTCTTTGGCGTTCTGGTTGAAGTCGACGAACACGCCCTCGCGTTCTTCCTTCCACCATCGGCTGGTGGCCAGGTCGGGGGCGCGTCGCTGCACCTCGCGCGCCACCGTCTGAGCGGCCAATCGCACTTGCGGAAATGACCACTGCGGCGCGATGCGCGTGTAGATGTGGAAGCCGCGCGAGCCGGACGTCTTGGGCCAAGCGGTCAGCCCGTGATCCTCGAGCACCTCGCGCGCCACCTGCGCGACATCGACGATCTGCGGCCAGGTCACCCCGGGCATCGGGTCGAGGTCGACGCGCAGCTCGTCGGGATGATCGAGATCTTGGGCGCACACCGGATGCGGATTGAGGTCGATGCAGCCAAGATTGATCGTCCAGGCCAGTCCGGCCGCGTCGTGGATGACGGCCTCTTTCGCCGAGGTGCCGCGCGCATACCGCAGCTCGGCGACGTCGACCCAGGCGGGCCGCTTCGCCGGCGCGCGCTTCTGGAACACCGCCTCGTGACCGATGCCCTTGACGAATCGCTTCAGGACCATGGGTCGACCGGCCACTCCGCGCAGTGCGCCATCCGCGACGGCGAGGTAGTAGCGGATCAGGTCGAGCTTCGTGTAGCCGGCCTGCCCGTCCTGGTCAGGAAAGACCACTTTGTCCGGGTGCGTGACGTCGACGCGGCGTCCGCCTACGTCCAGCGATACCGCAGCCATGAGGTCGATGGTAATTGGGCAAAGCGTTCCCC
>NZ_JBYCLD010000295.1:0-1883 GCF_057473725.1 Mycobacterium sp. TH-M11
GCACACGTCGTGCCCTCGGAGGACCAGTTCGCGGCCGACCGCCAGGTTGGGCTCGACATCGCCGCGACTGCCCCAGCTTGCCAGCACGAATTTCATCCCGGGCCCTTACTTCGAAGCGACGCCCGTGGTGAGAAATTCGTCGAGATACCGGGGCGACTTGAGGTTCAGCAAGCGCTTTCGGTCGGCCTTGAGGTCGGCGTAGGTGAGCGCATCGACTTGGGCTGCCGAGTAGGCCAGTCGTGATTCCGGAGTGCCTTTTCGGACGACCCCGACGCCCATGTCGCAGTTGAGCACCGCGACCCGCAGGTCGTGCCGCTGGCTGCGCAGATAGACGATCGACTTCCAGACGTCGCCGCTCCAGATGCCGATCACCAGCGGCCCTTTCTGTTGCGCGACAAAGTCAGCCCAGGTTTCCGCCCGACGGCCGATCAGTTCGAGCGCGGGGTTGCAGTCGTGCAGGAAGATGACGCCGTCCTCCTTCAGGTAGCGGACGGTGTTTTCGACGTCGCGCACTACCTGTTCGTAGGTGTGCAGTCCGTCGATCAGGGCGACGTCGATGGGGCGCGCGGCGAGGAAGTCCGCCTGCTCTGTGAAGAAGGCATCGCTGGTTGTCTCGAAGTAGTGCGTTGCGCGCGCCTTCGAGTCGGCGAGGTGACGGGTGCGCTCGGATAGTTTGAACGCCGGGTCGACGGCGATCTTCTCGTCGGCGCGGATGCGCCGGAACGCCTGGCCTTTTGACACACCGATCTCCAGATACACCGGGTTCACCCGGCCTTCGAGGGCGCGCTGCACGGCCCTGATCCGGTTCGCGCCCGGCAGCGCGTCGGCCAGCATGACGAGTCTGTCGTTGAAGTTCACCGCACGATCCTCTCCGCCAACGCGGTCTCTCACAAGAGTTTTGTTGAACGCGTGTGTGATAATGCCACGACTCACAGCCAGATGTCCCTCTCACTAGGTAGGTGGCCTTGCGTCCGACCGCCGGCATCAGCACCACTGCGGTGCAACAGGGCTCATCGCGGGCGGGATTTCGTCGGGACATCGAGGGGCTGCGCGCGGTCGCGGTGCTGGCGGTGGTGCTGTTTCACGCCGAGGTGCCGGGAGTCGGCGGCGGATTTGTCGGCGTAGACGTGTTTTTCGTCATCTCCGGCTTCTTGATTACCGGGGGCTTGTGGCGCGAGGTGAACGCCTCCGGCACGGTCGGGCTGCGTCGCTTCTACGGAGCGCGCGCCCGCCGGTTGCTGCCGGCCTCGGCCCTGGTCGGTGTCATCACCATGCTGGCCTCAGCCGTGCTGTTACCGGCGTTGCAGGTCCGGATCGTCATCGGTGACGGCATCGCCAGTGCGCTGTATGTCGGCAACTATCGATTCGTTCTGCGAGGCGTCGACTACTTCGCCGGCCACGTACCGCCATCGCCGTTTCAGCACTACTGGTCGTTGGGCGTCGAGGAGCAGTTCTATCTGGTGTGGCCGGCGTTGATCATCGCGACGGCATGGTTGGTCCGGCGGGTGCGCCGGCGCAGCAAGGCCGAGGCGCCCGCCGCACCGGGTCCCTACGTGGTGGCCCTCGCGTTGGTCGCGGCGGTGTCGTTTGCGCTGTCGTTCGGAGCGACGTATGTGGCGCCCGCGGCGGCGTTTTTTTCGCTGCCGACCCGGGCGTGGCAGTTGGCGGTCGGTGGGCTGGTGGCCCTCACGGTTGTCCGCTGGCGGCGTCTGCCGCCGCGCGCCGCCGCGATCACCGGGTGGGCCGGGCTGGCGCTGATCTTGTGGGCCTGCGTGGGTTTGAGTAGCACGACGCCGTATCCGGGCATTGCCGCGCTGTTGCCCACGGCGGGTGCGGTGCTGGTGATCGGCGCCGGCTGCGCGATGCCCACGCTGGGATGCGGC
>NZ_JBYCLD010000296.1:0-5481 GCF_057473725.1 Mycobacterium sp. TH-M11
TTGAATTCCATTGGGAACGCGAAGTGCGGACCTTTCGGATTGCCTGAACTGACGTCGACGTTCGCCACGACGTCGGCGGGGTCACGGTCGGACCAATTGACTTCGCGGACATCAAATCTCGTCGGTGCGAAGCCGCCATTGATCAATGCATTGGCGAATTGGTCGAACACACCGGCATTTTCCGGCGAGGCGCCCTCGACCAGATTTACTTTTTGAAGTCCTGGCACCGACGGATCAGCCAACCGGGACAGCACACCTGCCAGTGCCTCAGGCGGCGGCAGGGGCGCGGCCTGCGGGGCCGGTGCCAGACCCGTCGACGCCGAAGTCGAAGGTTGTTCGCCGGCGGGCGACGGGTCGTCCTCATCGCTGGAACAGCCCGCCAGCCCGAACAGCGCCGCCATCGCGGCGGTGCTCAACACTGCGGCCAGGCTCCGGCGCATGCAGCGGCCGTCAGCGCGAACGCACAGCCGAGATCAGCGTCATCGCCGAGTCGTGTGACAACTTCCAGCCGCCCTGATCGACAAAACGTAGATATTCCGGTGTCGGGGCCAGATGCGGTCCCGAGGCGGTGATGGTGGCCGTGGCGGCACCGGGGCCCGACGGCGTGATGTTGGTGATGTTGAAGGTCAGCGGAAGGCTGCCCTTGGAGGCGGCTTTCTGTAGCTCATGGTCGGCCAGGGAGACCGGGACGGGGATGCCGCCCTCGATGAGGTTGCCCTTCTGGGCGAACGACACGCTCGGGTCCTGCAGGGTGTTGAGAAGGACCGACAACTGGCCGGCGGTGGGAACGTCGACCCCGACTGGCACCGCCGGATCCTGCGGCAGCGGCACGCCGAAAACGACCGGTTGAACGCGGGGCGAGACCGGGACCACAGCTGCAATACAGGTCACACCCGCCGCGGCAGCACCGATGGCGGCCATCGCCGCCATGCCTGTGGCTAGGGTTTTCACGGTCACGATGGTCCCTCTCGGTAAAGCCGACTAAACATGATGTTAACGCTGTTGCCAGTGTGCCTCATTTCGACTTCCCGCATGAAACGGAAATCGCCGGTAGCGTTGAGGTATCCACCGCACACCGTCCCGGGGTGGGAAAGGAGCGCACCATGGGTGAGTTCGACCGTGAGCCGTTCGGTAGCCCCCGCGAAGCCGACTTTTCAAACGAGGACGCCGCCGAGTTGGAAGAGCTCCGTCGCGAGGCCGCGATTCTGCGCGAGCAGTTGGACGATGCCGCCGGATCCCACGGCGCCGCGCGCAGCCCGCGCGAGATCCACCAGCTGGAAGCGCGCATCGATTCGTTGGCGTCGCGCAACTCCAAGTTGATGGAGACCCTCAAAGAAGCCCGCCAGCAGCTCTTGGCGCTGCGCGAAGAGGTCGACCGGCTCGGCCAGCCGCCCAGTGGCTACGGCGTGCTGCTCTCGACTCACGAGGACGACACCATCGACGTGTTCACCTCGGGACGCAAGATGCGGCTGACATGCTCGCCCAACATCGAGGTGAGGGCGTTGCGCAAAGGACAGACAGTTCGCCTCAACGAGGCGCTCACCGTCGTCGAGGCCGGCAGCTATGAATCGGTCGGCGAGATTTCAACGTTGCGTGAGCTGCTGGCGGACGGACACCGGGCGCTTGTGGTCGGCCACGCTGACGAAGAGCGCATCGTGTGGCTGGCCGAGCCGCTGGTGGCCGAAGACCTTCCAGAAGGCCACCCCGACGCGCTCAACGACGACACCCGGCCGCGCCGGCTGCGTCCCGGCGACTCGCTACTGGTGGACACCAAAGCCGGCTACGCGTTCGAGCGCATCCCCAAGGCTGAGGTCGAGGACCTGGTGCTCGAAGAGGTGCCCGACGTCACCTACAACGACATCGGCGGCCTGGGCCGGCAGATCGAACAGATTCGCGACGCCGTCGAGTTGCCCTTCCTGCACAAGGACCTCTACCGCGAATATGCGTTGCGCCCGCCCAAGGGTGTGCTGCTTTACGGCCCGCCCGGGTGCGGAAAGACGTTGATCGCCAAGGCTGTTGCCAACTCGCTGGCCAAAAAGATGGCCGAGGTTCGCGGCGACGACGCCCGCGAGGCAAAGTCATACTTCCTCAACATCAAGGGCCCGGAACTGCTGAACAAGTTCGTCGGCGAGACCGAGCGTCACATCCGGCTGATCTTCCAGCGGGCTCGCGAGAAGGCATCCGAGGGCACGCCGGTGATCGTGTTCTTCGACGAGATGGACTCGATCTTCCGGACCCGCGGCACTGGCGTCTCCTCCGATGTGGAGACCACGGTCGTGCCGCAGTTGCTCAGCGAGATCGATGGTGTCGAAGGTCTGGAGAATGTCATCGTGATCGGCGCCTCCAACCGCGAGGACATGATCGATCCGGCGATCCTGCGGCCCGGCAGACTTGATGTGAAGATCAAGATCGAGCGCCCGGACGCCGAGTCGGCGCAGGACATCTTCTCGAAGTACCTCGTCGAGACTCTGCCGGTGCACGCCGACGACCTGGCCGAATTCGGCGGTGATCGTGGTGCGTGCATCAAAGCGATGATCGAGAAGGTCGTCGACCGGATGTATGCCGAGATCGACGACAACCGGTTCTTGGAAGTCACCTACGCCAACGGTGACAAAGAGGTCATGTACTTCAAGGACTTCAACTCTGGCGCCATGATTCAGAACGTCGTCGACCGGGCGAAGAAGAACGCGATCAAGTCGGTCCTGGAGAGCGGTCAGTCGGGTTTGCGGATCCAGCACCTGCTCGACTCAATCGTCGACGAATTCGCCGAGAACGAGGACCTGCCCAACACCACCAATCCCGATGACTGGGCGCGGATCTCGGGTAAGAAGGGCGAACGGATCGTCTACATCCGCACGCTGGTCACCGGCAAGAGTTCGAGCGCGTCACGGGCAATCGACACCGAATCGAACCTGGGCCAGTATCTCTAGCGGTGGTCGCAAGCGAGGCGTAGCCGGGCGCTGCGGGCCGGCGCCATCAGACGCGCGGTCGTCGCAAGCGCGGCCACGGATTCGCCGACACTTAAACCATGCATACAACACGCCGCGTTGCGGCGCTGTGGTTTAAGTTTCGGAAAACCGCCAATAGTAGGACTCAGCCAGCCAGCAGTGAATAGCTGTTGGCCAGGTCGTCGCGCAGAACCTGCGCGGCGTGCGTTCTGGTGTCGATGCGAAGCGGGCTGGTCAGTGTTCGGGTCTGGTAACTCCAGCCGTTCGGCAGGCTGAGCCGTTCGCCGAGCCGGGGGAGGTCGGCGCGGGACAAGTTCGGGTCGACGATCTGACTCCAGGTCTGCATTATCCAGCGGCGCAGGGCAGGGTCGTGCAATTCGTAGACCTCCTCGCCGGCGTCGAAGGTGAACACGGTGTGCCGGTGAACCTGGTTGGCGGTGTAGGGCGCCGGGTTCATCCCCGACAGCAAGGTCTGGGCTTGCAGTGCCATTTCGATGCCGCCGAAGTCCTTGACGATCCGCGGGCCCTGCGTCGTTTTCTCGATCTCGTTCATCAGCCAGTACCGCGGTCCGTTGAGTAGCGCTGTGGCGGCACCGTTTTCGGCTGCGATCTGCTTCGCGTCGAGTGCGGACCACAACTCGGCGGGTAAGTCGTTGAGTCCGAAGCTGTTATAGACGGCGGCCTGCGGACCCGCCTCGCCCGGCGTCACGAGAAGGACTTCGCCGTAGCGCTTTCCGGACAGGCCAGTGATGGGTTCGACAGACACAGGGTGAAGGTAATGACTCGAACCACCTGCGTCAATGGTCCGCCCGGAGCCATTTCGCCCCGCTGCGCGGGCCGCATCGTCACCACGCCTAAGCTCGGGGTATGCAACGAATCATCGGAACGGAGGTCGAATACGGCATTTCCTCGCCGACGGACCCGACCGCCAACCCGATCCTGACCTCGACTCAGGCGGTGCTGGCTTACGCCGCCGCCGCCGGCATCCAGCGCGCCAAGCGCACCCGGTGGGACTACGAAGTGGAGTCGCCGCTGCGGGATGCCCGCGGTTTCGACCTGACCCGCTCCGCGGGCCCGCCGCCGGTGGTGGACGCCGACGAGGTCGGCGCGGCCAACATGATCCTGACCAACGGAGCGCGGCTCTACGTCGATCACGCCCACCCGGAGTACGCCGCGCCGGAGTGCACTGACCCGCTGGATGCGGTGATCTGGGACAAGGCTGGTGAGCGTGTCATGGAAGCTGCCGCCCGGCACGTCGCCAGCGTGCCCGGCGCCGCCAAACTGCAGCTGTACAAGAACAACGTCGACGGCAAGGGTGCTTCGTACGGGTCGCACGAAAACTACCTGATGAGACGCCAGACGCCGTTCTCCGCGGTGATCGCCGGACTGACGCCGTTCCTGGTCTCCCGCCAGGTTGTCACCGGCTCCGGCCGGGTCGGAATCGGCCCATCCGGCGACGAGCCGGGCTTCCAGCTCTCGCAGCGCTCTGACTACATCGAGGTCGAGGTCGGGCTCGAGACCACCCTCAAACGCGGCATCATCAACACCCGCGACGAGCCGCACGCCGACGCCGACCGCTACCGGCGGCTGCACGTCATCATCGGCGACGCGAATCTCTCCGAGACCTCGACGTATCTCAAAGTCGGCACCACCGCGTTGGTGCTCGACCTGATCGAGGACGGCCCGGCGCACGGCATCGACCTCAGCGACCTCGCGCTGGCTCGCCCGGTGCACGCCGTGCATGCGGTCAGTCGCGACCCGTCGCTGCGCGCGACCGTCGCGCTGGCCGACGGTCGTGAGCTGACTGCCCTTGCGCTGCAACGGATTTACCTGGATCGGGTGGCGAAGCTGGTCGACAGCCGCGATCCCGACGCCCGCGCGAGCGACGTCGTCGAGACCTGGGCGCACGTCCTGGACCTGCTCGAGCGTGACCCGATGGAGTGTGCCGAACTGCTGGACTGGCCGGCCAAGCTGCGGCTGCTCGACGGTTTCCGGCACCGGGAGAACCTGGGCTGGTCGGCGCCGCGGCTGCATCTGGTCGACCTGCAGTATTCCGATGTCCGGCTGGACAAAGGCCTCTACAACCGGCTGGTCGCGCGCGGCTCGATGAAGCGGTTGGTCAGCGAGCAGCAGGTGATCGACGCCGTCGACAACCCGCCGACCGACACCCGGGCCTACTTCCGCGGCGAATGCCTACGCCGCTTCGGCGCCGACATCGCTGCGGCCAGTTGGGACTCGGTGATCTTCGATCTCGGTGGTGATTCCTTGGTACGCATCCCGACACTGGAGCCGTTGCGGGGCAGTAAAGCGCACGTCGGGGCACTGCTGGACTCGGTGGACAGTGCTGTCGAGTTGGTGGAACAGCTCACCACGTGAGCGGGGTCGACATGGCCGCGTAGCCAGGGCATTGACGCCATTGACCGGTAGGGTGGAGACACGACGGACGTGTTTCACGTTCGATGAGGATGCAGGAGGCAGTAATGGCCCAGGAGCAGACCAAGCGCGGTGGTGGTGGCGGCGATGACGACGACCA
>NZ_JBYCLD010000297.1:0-3215 GCF_057473725.1 Mycobacterium sp. TH-M11
GTAGTTGATGCCGACCTGCACGCAGTAGGTGAGCGCGTACAGCACGCAGACGGCGACGAACCGGGCCCGGCTGGGCGGGGCCTGGAACGTCCAACGACGATTGATCAGGTAGGCCGTGGTGGTGCCGGCGATGAAGCTGAGCGACTTGGCGACGTTGACCTGCAGGCCCAGCCGCAGCAACAACACGTAGAGCCCGAAGTCGACGACCGCCGACAGTCCGCCGGTGACGATGAATCGCCACGCCTGCGTCTTCAGCGGCAACTGCGCGCTCGCCGCGATCTCAGCCATCGGCGGGAAGTCTACGGGGGCGGCTAGACCCAGTAGGCGACCCGCGCGCGGTACTGCCGCATCGCGAACGCCGCCACCGTCCAGCCCAGCACGGTCAGCCCGATCACCACAACCCAGTGCCGCAGCTCCTGGTGGGCACCCAGCAGCGGGGCGCGCACGATATCTAGATAGTGCAGCAGCGGGTTGAGCTCGACGATTTTCGACCACTGTCCGGCGCCCTGCTGGCGCAGCGTCTCGTCGTTCCAGATGATCGGCGTCATGAAGAACAGCAACTGGACCACCGAGAACAGCAGCGGCCCGATGTCGCGGAACCGCGTCGACAGGATGCCGAAACAGAGCGACACCCAGACGCAGTTCAGCACGATCAGGCCCAGCGCCGGGATCACCGCCAGGTCGGCCAACGACCAGGGCTTCGGATAGATGATCGCGATGACGAGGTAGATGACGATGTTGTGCCCGAACAGGATGATCTGCCGCCACACCAGCCGGTAGACGTGCACCGAAAGCGGCGTCGGTAGCTGCTTGATCAATCCTTCGTTGGCGACGAACACGTCCGCGCCTTCCAGGATGGAGGCGTTGATCAGATTCCAGATGATCAGGCCGAGGGTGACGTAAGGCAGGTGCACCGAGAGCTGAAGGTGAAACAGCTTGGAGTACAGGCCGCCCATCGCGACCGCGGTGGTGCCGGTGGCAATGGTGATCCAGAACGGACCCAGCACCGAGCGGCGGTAGCGCTGCTTGATGTCCTGCCAGCCGAGGTGCAGCCACAGCTCGCGGCGGCGGTACCCGTCGACCAGGTCGCCCCACGCGCGGGCCATGGTCTTCGACTCTGCAGCGATGTCAACGATCGTCACGTGCGGGCCTTTCGAACTGTTCTCTACGGCCCAGCCGGCGCAGGCGCAGCCATTCCACCAGACCTTTGGGGTCGCGACGGGAGATCAGGAAAAACCAGCCGAAGCGCAGCCATTCCTGCAGCAGCAGTTTGCGCATGCCC
The DNA here is from genome assembly GCF_057473725.1 of Mycobacterium sp. TH-M11. NCBI lineage: Bacteria > Bacillati > Actinomycetota > Actinomycetes > Mycobacteriales > Mycobacteriaceae > Mycobacterium > Mycobacterium sp. TH-M11. Next base: position 1,283 of record NZ_JBYCLD010000297.1, read on the forward strand.
GGCTGCGCCATCAGGTAGCCGCGGTTGCGGTAGGTGAAGTAGCGCTTGGTGGCGTCGTCGGGATACTGGGTGTGCATCCTGCCCGCCAGGATCGGCTTGAACTCCGCCGAACCGCAGGGATGCAGGTAGGCCGCATCGAGGCAGGTCCCGAACGCCAGCCCGGAGCGGACCAGCCGACGGTGCATTTCCACCTCGTCGCCGCGGACGAACAGCCGTAGGTCGGGCACGCCGATCGCCTCGAAGGCCGACGCACGAAACAGCGCGCCGTTGAACAGCGACGCGATGCCCGGCAGCAGATCCTGGCCGGCCTCGGTGCGCAACTCGCTGACCAGTCGGCGCCAGACCAGGCCGCGGCGCAACGGGAAGGCCAGCTTCGATGGTTCGTCGGCGTTGCACACCATCGGCGACACCTCGGCCAGCTGATGCTTGTCGGCGCAGGCCAGCAGCGTGGCCAGTACCTGACTGTCTTGCGGGCGGCCGTCGTCGTCGGCGAGCCACACCCAGTGCGCGCCGAGTGCCAGCGCATGCAGGATGCCGAGCGCGAAACCGCCTGCGCCGCCCAGGTTCCGGCGTGACGGCAGATAGGTCGTCGGGACGGGCTGACCGGCGACGAGATCGCGGACTGTGCCGTCACCGTCGTCGGAAAAATCGTTGTCGACCACGATCAACTGATCCAGCGGCCGGCTCTGGCTGCTCAGCACGTCCAGCGACGTGGCGAGCAGGTCGACGCGCCGGTGGGTCACCACCACGGCGCACACCATGGCCGGCGGGGTCATGCGCCGCTCCTCCTCATCGCTGCGCTCTGCATCGTCGCCGGCGGGGTCATGCCCGCTCAGTTTCCGCCAGCACTTCACGGACATGACGGGCGGCGTCTTCGCCCTCATAGGCCCGCACGACGTCTTCGATTCCGCCGGTCTGCTTGATAACGCCGTGGTCGATCCACATCGCCGTCTTGCACAGCCGCGCCAGGAATTCGTTTGAATGGCTTGCAAAAACCAAGATTCCGGACCGCTCGACGAGTTTCTGCAGCCGGGTCTGCGCCTTCTTGAGGAAGTCGGCGTCGACGGCACCGATGCCCTCGTCGAGCAGCAGGATCTCCGGGTCGATGCTGGTGACCACGCCCATCGCCAACCGCACCCGCATGCCGGTGGAGTAGGTCCGCAGCGGCATCGACAGATAGTCACCGAGTTCGGTGAAGTCGGCGATCTCGTCGACCTTGGCCAGCATTTGCTTACGGGTTTGGCCGAGGAACAGGCCGCGGATGATGATGTTCTCGTAGCCCGAGATCTCGGGGTCCATTCCCACGCCGAGGTCGAACACCGGGGCCACCCGACCGCGAACGATCGCCGATCCGCGGGTCGGCTCGTAGATGCCCGAAAGTAGGCGCAGCAGCGTCGATTTCCCGGCCCCGTTGTGGCCGACCAGCCCGACTCGGTCACCGAGCTCCAGCGACATGGTGATATCGCGCAACGCCTCGATGACCACCACATTGGACGCGTTGCGCCCGATCGAGCCGCCCAGAAAGGTCTTTTTCAGCGACCGTGACTTGGCGTCGAAGATCGGAAACTCCACCCACGCCTCGTGGGTCTCGATGCGTGGACCCGTCGGTGTCACTGGTTGCCCTACAGGTACTGCCCGGTGCCGGAGCCGGGTCTACCGTGCCCGTGGCTTCCGGGTGGCAGGCCACGCTGTTCGCGCATCTGCTCAAGCTGCGCACGGGCCGCCATCTGCTGTGCGAACAACGCGGTCTGGATGCCGTGGAACAGACCCTCCAGCCAGCCGACCAACTGGGCTTGCGCGATCCGCAGCTCGGCGTCCGACGGCACATTGCCCTCCGTGAACGGCAGCGTGAGCCGCTCGAGCTCGTCACGCAGCTCCGGTGCCAGCCCGTCTTCGAGCTCGCGGATGCTGGTGGCGTGGATCTCGCGCAGCC
>NZ_JBYCLD010000298.1:0-2801 GCF_057473725.1 Mycobacterium sp. TH-M11
ACACATGCGATATCACCATCCGCCGGTGATATCGCATCTGGTCACAAAACAAAAAAAGAGTGCCACCCCAGAGACGTGTTACCCCAGAGACGTGTTATGGATATTACGGTCGGCGGGAGCCAGTGTTCCGCTGTCGGGTGAGCCACTGTTCCGGTTGGGACTGGGCCACCGTGGCGGTGCGGGCTGAGCCGTGGCGCCGCTGGGGCGGGCGGTGGTGTGCCGCCCGCCCGTTGGCGTTGGTCAGTTGAGCTGGTTGAAGTGTTTACGCATGGAATCGTCGCAGTTGAGGACGGTGGTGTGCGCGTTGGTGGTGATCCGGTCGACGATGGCGTCGGCGAGGATCTTTTCGTCCATTCGGTCGTGCCACTGGCCGGGCGGTAGTTGGGTGCAGTAGATCGTCGACGCGGTTTTGTGGCGTCGGTCGATCAGGGTGTGGAGCTGCTGGACCTGCTGGGTCGTCGGCGTCGTGAGGAACCAGTCGTCGATGATGAGCAGGTCGACCTTGACCAGCGTGGCGAGGCAGCGCTTCTTCTGGTCGGTGCGTTCGGCGATCGTGATCCGGTCGAACAGCTCGTTGGCCGACAGGTAGAGCACTTGGCGGTATTGCTGGCAGGCCTTGTTGCCCAATGCGCAGGCCACGTAGGTTTTCCCGGCCCCGGTCGGCCCTTGCAGAATTACGTCTTGATGTTTGACCAGGTAGCTGCCGACGGCGAGCCGGGTGATGAGCTCGGTGTTCACGTCGCGTCCGGGCATGGCTTTGATGTCGCCGATGTCGGCATCGGGCTGGGCCAGAGCGGCCTGGCGGCGAAGCCGGTGCAGCTTGTTGTCTCGCCTGCGCTCGTACTCCCAGTCGACGGCCTGCTTGACCATCTGCGGCCCGGTCAAGGCCCCGAGGTCTGTCGTGTCGGCGAGTTTTTCGAAGTACTCGGCCATTCCTGACAGGCGCATTGTCTTGAGCCTGGTGAGGGTTTCGACGTCGATCATGCCTGGCCCCCGTCGGTGGTGTAGTAGTCGGCGCCGCGTATGAAACCCGCGTCGCCCAGCGATGGCGGCGGTGGCGGGTCGACCGGTTTCCAACCGGCCCACAGCTTTTTGATCAGCGTGTAGGACGGCGCTGGTGTTGCCGCCAACGCCCGACCGCAGGTGTCTTCCAACCGGGTGATGCCACCAGGTTTTTTGGCCAACGCCATCACGCCCAGGCACGACCGGAAGGACTGCTCGACGATCTTGCGGGACGCCAGGATCGCGTCGATGGCGGCCACAGTGTTCGGGCCGACGGTGGCGGCCCACTGCTCGAAACGTTGCGGTGTCCAATCGATCAGCCGGTTCCGATGCGCCTCGGGCATGTGCGAGGTCACGGTGCAATACCGGCCACGCACCCCCTTGCGCCGCGGATGGGAGGCGACGCGTTCGGTGCCGTCGAAGATCTCGACGGTGTGGCTGGTGATGCGCACATCCAACGACCGGCCGATCAGCTTGGCGGGAACCGAGTAGAAATTCTTGTCGACCTGCACGTGATAGTTGGGTCCCACCTTGGCTTTTCGTAGATCCGCCAACTCAAACGGGATTTGCGGCAGTGGGATCAAAAGCGGCTTCTCGTCTCGGACGAACACGATGTGCCGGGAATCTTCCCGCTTCTGGAACGGCCGGGCGTTGATTTCTGCGACCTCGTCGAAGATCGCCTCGTTGAGCTCGGCAAGACCCACGAACCGCCGGTTGCGCAGTACCGCGGCGACCTGGTTGGCGACGAACCGCACGCTGCCCTCGACGACCGGCTTGTCGCGAGGCCGGCGCACCCTGGCCGGGATGATGACGGTGCCGTAATGCTCGGCCATGCGCGCATACGCCGCGTTGAGCGCCGGCTCGTAACGGTCGGCCTTCGACACCCCGGTACGCAGATTATCGGGCACGAGCAGCCGTGCCACGCCCCCAAACGCGTCGAACGTGTGCACATGCGCATCAATCCACGACGCAAGCGTCATATCGGCGAAGGCCTCCACGTACGCATACGCCGAGTACGACAGGGCGGCGACGAACAGCCACGCCTGCAGGGGCTCACCGGTGACCGGGTCGGCGAAGACCATCGAGTCACCAGCCCAATCGACCTCGATCGATTCGCCCGGATCGCGCTGGATGTGCATCGAGGCGCCCGTCGCCTTCACCCAGCGGCGGTACTGTTCGTTGAAGAACGAATACTGATACGGCACCTCGCCGGTCTCCCGGCACTTCGCCACGTACTCGTTCCACAGCAGCAGCAACGTCACCGACGGGCGGGCCAGCTCACGGTGCACATGCTCGAAATCCGGTGCGGCCCGATCAGAGTCGGGCTTGGTCGGCTCGGGCAGCAGCAGGTGGCGGACCTCGAACGCCTCAAGGTCCGCCACCTGCCCAAAACCCACCCCAGCTGTGTTCGCCGCGGCGAACACCGTCGCTACCGTGTTCCGCGAACAGCCCAACGCATCAGCGATGCCACGCTGGGACACACCCTCGGCACGAAGCCGAAGGATTTGCTTGTAGTCGACCATGAAAGGCGACTCCTTTCGTCACGCCCATGCCCCAATGGCACAGACCCGACGAAGGTCCCACGCAACAAGATCAGAACCGGCGCCACGGCTCAGCCCGCACCGCCACGGTGGCCCAGTCCCAACCGGAACAGTGGCTCACCCGACAGCGGAACACTGGCCCCCAGCCAGCGCGATATCCAGCTCATCGCGTCGTCAAGCTCGTTGACATGCCTGAAACCGAACAGTCTGCCCGCGACCACTGGGAGCAACGCTACGGCGAGAAAGATCGGATCTGGA
>NZ_JBYCLD010000299.1:0-4020 GCF_057473725.1 Mycobacterium sp. TH-M11
GTGACCCACACGAAGAACGGCGACAGCAGCTTGCGCTGCAGAGCCCACAGCGGATTCGGAATCCACTGCGCAAAAGGTGGTTTCGGCAACTCCGTCAGATTGAGCACTTCGCGCGCGGCGTAGTTGTTCTCCAGCACCTCGCTGCACATGTGATCCCAGTAGACCTGAAAGTCTTCCCAGCTCTTGGGAACCGGGCGCATGCTCATGCCGTACATCCGGTACCACTCGATGTGCTCGTCGAACAGCTGCCGCTTCTGCGCTTCGGTCAGACCGCCGCAAAACCGTTCGGCCACATGGATTGTGCCCATAAAGAACGTCGAGTGCGCCCAATAGAAGACATCGGGGTTCATCGCGTGGTAGCGCCGCCCCTGACTGTCGGTGCCCTTGATCTCGATGTGGTAGTCGCGGACCTCCGCCCCGGTAGCGGGGGCGCGGTCGCCGTCGAACACCACCCCTCCGATCGGATACAGCGACCGCAGCAACCGCGGCCACCGTTCGCGGAAGAAGCTCGAGTGGTCCTCGACGGCCGCGCCCAGTTGCGGGTGCATGTTCTGCATCGACCCGGCCCAGGGGCCCTGCAGCATGCCGCGCCAGTCGCCGAAGTACCGCCAGGTCAGCGAGTCGGGGCCGAGCGGACGCGGCGGGACCTCGTACCCCAGCGGCGAAACCGGACAACCGCGCGCAACCTGGAAAGACTGCGACGTATCTTGAGTCACTGGCGAATTTTTCCCGTCCGCGGTCAGGCAAATTGACTACATTTGTTGTCAACAAGAGTCTAGGAGGACTGTGCCATCCGGTCAACGCGCACGCCGCTGGTCCGGTGTCCCCTTGGCGGATCGCCAGGCCCTGCGGCGCGACGAACTCGTCGCCGCCGGCGTGCAATTGCTCGGCCAGCCAAGCGGTCCGGCGGTGACCGTACGCGCGGTATGCCGACAGGCCGAATTGACCGAACGCTACTTCTACGAGAGCTTCACCGACCGCGACGAATTCGTCCGCGCCGTCTACGACGACGTCTGCGCCCGGGCGATGTCGGCGCTGATGTCGGCCGGCACGCCGCGCGAAGCCGTCGAGCGCTTCGTCGCCCTGATGGTCGACGACCCGGTACGCGGCCGGGTGCTTTTGTTGGCCCCCGCGGTAGAGCCGGTGCTGGTCCGCTCCGGTGCGGAGTGGATGCCGAACTTCATCGATCTACTCCAGGCCAAGCTGACCGAGATCGGCGACCCGGTTCGCCAGAAAATGGCCGCCACCAGCTTGATCGGCGGCCTGACCGCACTGTTCACCGCATACTTGGACGGACGCCTGGCGGCCAGCCGCGAACAGTTCATCGACTATTGCGTCGACATGCTGCTCAGCAGGGCCGCGAAGGGCTAACGCGGACAGCCCGAGAACCCGTAGTATCTGGCGCAGCCAAACTTGATGTCACCGATGTACACAGATATATTGACTGAAACCGACAGACACAGATAACTGGGAGGCGTTGTGCCGGATCCTCAAGACCTGGACCTGTTGCGTGAACTCGAACCGGTTGTCGAGAAGTACATGAACCGACACCTGTCCGTGCACAAGCCGTGGAACCCGCACGACTACATCCCATGGTCGGACGGCAAGAACTACTACGCGCTGGGCGGGCAGGACTGGGAGCCCGGACAATCCAAGCTGACCGATGTCGCGCAGGTCGCGATGGTGCAGAACCTGATGACCGAGGACAACCTGCCGTCGTATCACCGCGAGATCGCGATGAACTTCAGCATGGACGGGCCCTGGGGCCAGTGGGTCAACCGCTGGACCGCCGAGGAGAACCGGCACGGTATCGCGCTGCGCGACTACCTGGTCGTCACCCGCGCCGTCGACCCCATCGAGCTGGAGAAGCTGCGCATGGAGGTGGTCAACCGCGGCTTCAGCCCGGGCCAGAACCGCCAGATTCGAGAAGACCTGTTCGCCGAGAGCTTGTTCGACTCGATCATCTATGTGACCTTCCAGGAGCTCGCCACCCGGATCTCGCACCGCAACACCGGCAGAGTCTGCAAGGAGACGATCGCCGATCAGCTGCTGGCCAGAATTTCCGCCGACGAGAACCTGCACATGATCTTCTACCGCGACGTCTCCGAGGCCGGGTTCGAACTCGCGCCCAACCAGGCGATGAGGTCGCTGCACAAGGTGCTGCGCAACTTCCAGATGCCCGGCTATCAAGTGCCCGAGTTCCGCCGCAAGGCAGTGATGATCGCCGTCGGCGGCGTCTATGACCCGCGCATTCACCTCGACGATGTGGTGATGCCGGTACTGAAGAAATGGCGCATCTTCGAGCGCGAGGACTTCACCGGCGACGCCGCCGCAATGCGTGACGATCTTGCCGTGCTGATCAAGGAACTCGAAATGTCCTGCGACAAGTTCGAGATCTCCAAACAGCGTCAGCTCGACCGCGAGGCCCGCACGGGCAAGCGGGTCACCGCCCTGGAGTTGCACCACACCGAGGGCACGCTGTCCCTCAGCCGCCGGTAGTCCGCCGTGCGTATCGGCCCCATCACCCTGGCCAGCCCGGTGGTGCTGGCACCCATGGCCGGCGTGACCAACGTCGCGTTCCGGACGCTGTGCCGGGAACTCGAACGCGAGCGCGTCGGCACGGTCAGCGGGCTTTATGTCTGCGAGATGGTGACCGCGCGTGCCCTGGTCGAACGGCATCCCGTCACCATGCATATGACGACGTTCTCTGCCGACGAGACGCCGCGGTCGCTGCAGCTGTACACCGTCGATCCGGCCACCACGTACGCGGCGGTGAAGATGATCGCCGACGAAGGCCTGGCTGACCACGTCGACATGAACTTCGGCTGCCCGGTACCCAAGGTCACCCGTCGCGGCGGCGGGGCCGCGCTGCCCTACAAGCGACAGCTGTTCGGCCAGATCGTGGCGGCGGCGGTGCGGGGCACCGCGGGCACCGATATCCCGGTGACCGTCAAATACCGGATCGGCATCGACGACGAGCATCACACCCACCTCGAGGCCGGCAGGATCGCCGAATCAGAGGGCGCAGCGGCGGTCGCCCTGCACGCCCGCACAGCGGCCCAGCGTTACTCGGGAACCGCCGACTGGGAGCAGATCGCGCGACTCAAGCAGCATGTCCGGACCATCCCGGTGCTGGGCAACGGCGACATTTTCGAAGCCAACGATGCGCTGACCATGATGGCCGTGACCGGCTGCGACGGCGTCGTCATCGGTCGCGGCTGCCTGGGCCGGCCATGGCTGTTCGCCGAGCTTTCCGCGGCGTTCAACGACCGCCCGACGCCGACGCCGCCGAATTTGGGCGAGGTCGCCAACATCATCCGGCGGCACGGCGAGCTGCTCAGCCAACACTTCGGTGAAGACAAGGGCATGCGTGACATGCGCAAACACATCGCCTGGTACCTGCACGGCTTCCCCGCCGGCTCGGAGCTACGACGCGCACTCGCCCTGGTCAAGACCCTCGACGAGCTGGACCGGCTGCTGACCGACCTCGACGGCGATACGCCGTTCCCGACCGCGGCGAGCGGGCCACGTGGCCGCCAAGGGTCGCCGGCACGGGTTGCGCTGCCCGACGGCTGGCTGACCGACCGGGACGACTGCACGATTCCCTCGGGCGCCGACGTCATGCACTCGGGCGGCTGATCGACCCTCCGATGACGACGCAGGTCGGCAGGAGCCGGACTGTCCAACACCCTCCTGAGATCGCGTTTCCGGTGCCGTCTCTATACGATGTGGATCTTGTTGCATCCCCGCGCCGGCGGCCGAGACCAGCCGCCATCGCGGTAGGGCTGTCAGGGAACGGCGTTACTGCGATAGCTGCGCGGCGTCGACGTGCGTACTTGAGCGGTGTCGGAGATTCGGAGGCCGGTAGGACATGAGTGACGGCGATTCAGCCACTCACGGCCCCGACGCCGAGGACTCCGCGCGCACCGGAGCGCCGCCGGGATCGCGAGGCGTCGCGCCGTGGGAACGATTTGGGCCGACCACTCAAACGGCCACCATCGCCCATCGATGGGTCGGACC
>NZ_JBYCLD010000300.1:0-1793 GCF_057473725.1 Mycobacterium sp. TH-M11
ACACATGCGATATCACCATCCGCCGGTGATATCGCATCTGGTCACAAAACAAAAAAAGAGTGCCACCCCAGAGACGTGTTACCCCAGAGACGTGTTACCCCAGAGACGTGTTACCCCAGAGATCGGGGCCGGTGAGACGGAAGTGACTTACAGCGCGGGGCCCTCGGCCCGCAGATCGTCGACTGTGGACATCGCCTCACGCAGTTTGGCCAGCCACTCCTCGGCATGCTCGCCGACCAGCTTGACCGACCAGGCCAGCGCGTCCGAGCGCGACCGCGCCACGCCGGCGTCGACCAGTGTGTCGAGCACCTGGCGCTCCGGTTGCTTCAACCGCGTCATAACCGGGACCGCGATGTGGGTGAACAAGACGGACTCGCCGGCCACCTCGACACCCCAGGACACCTTGCGGCCGTAGCGGCCTTGCGCCTCCTCGGCGATAGCCATCCGCTCCGACCGCGTCTCCTCGCGAAACCGGGCAGCCCGACCGGCGGCGCGGGCTTGCTTTTCACCGGCCGCTGACCCATCCGGGTCCGGCAGCTTTCCGACGACGGTGATTTCTTCGCGGTCGACAACGACGGCCGGATCGCCGTCGAACCAGTCACCCGGCAAACGTCCGGCAAACCAGTCGGCGGCGTCGCCGGCCTCGGGTTGGCCGGCTTGTTGCCAGCCACCGGGACGGCCCTGGCGTCGCCCATGTCCATGATGATGTCTCATGATTACATTATTACATTATTACATGATTACACGCCCTGAGAGCTCTCGCCGCGCCGGGCGCGGAACAGCTTCACCTCACCCTTGATGCCTTTGAGGCGACGCGCCCCGGCGAACGACCAGCTGAAACCCGCCTCGTCGCCGAGTTCGTCGCGCACCGACTCGGCGGCCAGCACCGTCCCCGGCCGGGCCGCGGCCGTCACCCGGCTGGCGGTATTCACCGGACTGCCGAACCAGTCCCCCGCCCGGCTGACCGCGGAACCGGACGCGATACCGGCCCGAAGGCGGGGAAAGTCGTTGTCGGCATCGGTCATGTCGACCAGCTTGAGCACAGCGTCGAGCAGCGGCGCGGGTTCGGTGCAGACGAACATCACCGCGTCGCCAATCGTCTTGATGAACCGAACCGGTGGAGCCGCCACGTCGCGGGCCATCTCGGCGAGCCGGTTGGCCAGCTGGCCGAGTTCCTCGGGGGAGACCTCCTCGCCCAGCCGAGTGAACCCGACCAGGTCGGCGAAGGCCGCGGTGATGTGCCGCGCCCCGGGTAACGGCGCACCCGCGGCCCGCTCGCCGGCGTTGACGGCCTCGGCCTCCAATATGTGCCGAAGCTGCATGAACAACATGTCCTCGATCATCGGCCCGAGCAGCGGCGCGATGCGACCCACCAACTCCTGGGACGCTTTCGCGGTCTCCACTTCACGGGCGCCGGGCTGCAGGATGGCCGACAATGCGGTGAAGCGCATGACTTCGGCGGCATGCGAAAGCCCTTCGGCGAGAACGCGAACGACCTGCACCACCTGGTCGGGGTCGATGCCGAGGTCGAGGAAATGCTTCGCGTGGGCCGCGGCGGCCCCGTCGGCGCGCAGATGCACAGCCGCGTCGGGATCGTCGACCCGCACCAGACCGACCGCGCGTTGCACGCGCTGCAACAGGTCGAGGTCGATGCCGTACTCGTCGGCAATGTCGCGCGTCGACACATAGTCGCCGTCGTCGCCGATCAGCCGGCGGGAGGCCACCAGCACGGGGACCGGCGCCGACCGGACCTCCTCGGCGGTGATGCCCTGTTCGACGAGCCACTCGATGAG
>NZ_JBYCLD010000301.1:0-6518 GCF_057473725.1 Mycobacterium sp. TH-M11
CCGTCAACTCCGACATCCAACGACTGCTCCGCGCCGACTTCGCCCAACTGGCCATCGCCACCCTGATCATCGTCGGGCTCATCCTCGTGCTGCTGCTGCGCGCCATACTGGCCCCGCTCTATCTGCTGGGCACCGTCGTGCTCAACTACCTGGCCTCACTCGGCATCGGCGTGCTGGTATGCCAATGGGGACTCGGCTATCCCATCGCCTGGCCAGTACCGCTGGTGGCGTTCATCATCCTGGTCGCCGTCGGCGCCGACTACAACATGCTGCTCGTCTCTCGGCTGCGCGAAGAATCAGGACACAACATCCGCGTCGGCGTACTACGGACCGTCGCCAGCACCGGCTCGGTCATCACCTCGGCCGGACTGATCTTCGCCGCCAGCATGTTCGGTCTCATGGCGGGCTCGGTGGCTATCATGGTTCAAGCTGGCTTCATCATCGGATGCGGGCTGCTGCTTGATACCTTCCTCGTGCGTACCCTCACCGTCCCCGCCATCGCCACTCTCCTGCGCGAAGCCAGCTGGTGGCCCAACACGCCCATACCACCACACCGCTGATCCACCAGACGCGGGACGACGAACGGTCGATGTCGCGATAGGACGAGCCATCGGTAGCGCTGTGGCAGGGCGACATATCTGCGCAACATTGAACTCGTGTGCAGCACCGGGGCGCCTTCAGCGAAAACCCTTGATCGCGGCAGGCATTGGCGGGCTTGGGCTCAGCGCCGCCACGATCGTCGGACGCCGCGGCGGCCCGCCCTCGAGCAGCCCGGTCACCGCCTCGACGTCGAGATGCGCATCCAGCAGGTTGGCCATCAGGTCCAGCTGGGCATCTCTTCGCGCAGCCACATTCACGTCGTCGGCAACGACGAATCCCTCGCGGCCGGCGGCGGCCGCGGCTGCGGTCAACCACTGCCGCCGGAAGTGGTCGTTGTCGAACAGGCCGTGCCAGTGCGTCCCGAACACCTGGCCGCGCCGATATCCCTGCGCAACACCGTCGACGTCGAACCAGGTGTCGTCCGCGCACTGGTCCACCCGCCCGTGATGAATCTCATAGCCGTGTAGCGAGCCCTCCCAGCGGCGCAGCACCTTCTCCGGGGCGAACGTGATGTCGGCGTCCAGCATCCCCATCGCCGCGACTCGGCCGGACCGGCTCTCTATCGCGTCGTCGATCGAGCGGCACAGCATCTGGAAGCCGCCGCAGATGCCCAGCACGGCCCGGCCCGACGCGGCGTGCGCGCGGATCGCCTGCTCCAGTCCGCGCGCGCGCAGCCAGGCCAGGTCCGCGACGGTGGCCTTGGTTCCCGGCAGCACGACCACGTCGGTGTCGGCCAGGTCGGCGGGTTCGCCGACCCAGCGCACCAGCACGCCGGGTTCGCAGGCCAGCGCCTCGACGTCGGTGGAGTTGGAGATCCGCGGCAACCGCAGCACCGCGACGCGCAGCCACTGGTCACCCCGTGGCGGCCTCGGTGTGCCCAGTACGCGGTGCGCCAAAACCGGGACCGCGTCCTCGGTGTCGAGCCACAGTTCCTCGGCGTAGGGCAGCACCCCGTAGGTGGGTCGGCCGCTGAGCTCGGCGAGTTGGCGTAGGCCCGGCTCGAGCAACGCGACGTCACCACGGAATTTGTTGACGATGTAACCGGCGATCAGCGCCTGGTCGTCCGGGTCGAGGACGGCCACCGTCCCGAACAGGTGCGCAAGCAGCCCGCCGCGGTCGATGTCGCCGACGATCACGACCGGCAGATTCGCCGCGCGCGCCAGCCCCATGTTCGCTAAATCCGTTGCACGCAAGTTGATTTCGGCCGGCGACCCGGCGCCCTCGCAGATCACCGCGTCGAATTCGTTTCGCAGTTTGGCCAATTCGTCTTGCACGACGGCGGACAGCGTGTTGCGATCCGACCAGTACTCCGCGGCGGTGGCCACCCCCGCGACCTGTCCCCTGATCACCAGTTGGGAGGTCATGTCGCTACCCGGCTTGAGCAGGATCGGGTTGAATCGCACGCTGGGCACCAGACCGGCGGCGCGCGCCTGCATCGCCTGAGCCCGGCCGATCTCCCCGCCCTCGACGGTGACCGCGGAGTTGTTGGACATGTTCTGCGCCTTGAACGGCGCGACCCGAATTCCGTTGCGCGCCAACAATCGGCACAGACCGGCGACCACGATTGATTTCCCTGCGTCGGAGGTGGTGCCGGCGATCAGCAGCGCGCCGCTCACGGAAGGGTGAGAATCTCCGCGCCGGACTCGGTGACCAGCAGAGTGTGCTCGAATTGCGCGGTCCACTTGCGGTCTTTGGTGACCACGGTCCAGTCGTCGTCCCAGATCTCGTAGTCCAGCGAGCCGAGGTTGATCATCGGTTCGATGGTGAACGTCATCCCGGGCTCGAGGATGGTGGTGACCGCGGGCTCGTCGTAGTGCAGGACCACCAGGCCGTTGTGAAAGGTGGTGCCGATACCGTGACCGGTGAAGTCGCGAACGACGTTGTAGCCGAACCGGTTTGCGTACGACTCTATGACGCGGCCGACCACCGACAGCGCGCGGCCCGGTTTGACGGACTTGATCGCCCGCATGGTTGCCTCGTGGGTGCGCTCGACCAGCAGGCGGTGCTCCTCGGCGACATCGCCGGCCAGAAACGTGGCGTTGGTATCGCCGTGCACGCCGTCGATGTAGGCGGTGACGTCGATGTTGACGATATCGCCGTCTTGGATCACGGTCGAGTCGGGAATACCGTGGCAGATCACCTCGTTCAGCGACGTGCAGCACGATTTGGGATATCCCTTGTAGCCCAATGTCGAGGGGTAGGCGCCATGATCGACCATGTAGTCGTGGGCGATCCGGTCCAGCGCGTCAGTGGTGACACCGGGCGCGACGGCCTTGCCCGCCTCGGCCAGCGCGCGGGCGGCGATCCGTCCGGCAACGCGCATCTTCTCGATCACCTCGGGCGTTTGCACCCAGGGCTCGGCGCCCTCCTTGGCGGTCGCCTTGCCGACGTACTCCGGGCGCGCTATCGACTTGGGCACCGGAAGCGTCGGCGACACCACACCGGCGGACAGGGCGGAACGAACAGGCATGTCGTCAGGGTATCTCCCACGGTCGGCTGACGCGGCTGGCCGGCAGAGAGCGGCAAGCGGACGGCCAGCCACCAGACTCACCTGACCTTGGCGGCGAGTCGGGAAACTACCCCCTGTCGCGCCGGTGTTGGAGTGTGGCCCAACGCCCAGTTATGACGTGATCAGCCGCCGGCGTGAGACGACTCCGACGACACCCAGAGGGATTCACGGAAGAAAGGTGAAGCTCTCGGTATGGCACGGACGGACGACGGTGAAGTGACGGCGGTCGACGGTCGCGATCTCACTGATGCCCAACCGTTCCGCTGTGGCCACCACGGATGCGTCTACGCTGCCAAGTGGCAGGTCTCGGTATCGGGCAACAAGTTCCGCGATCCGCAGCCAATCTCCGGCGGCTACCGGTTCGACGGCGAACGCACCGTCGGCCAGGTCCCCGAGGAATCGCACCTCGGTTTCGGCGCCCAGTCGGGTAGCCAGCAGGTAGACCACCTCGGTGATGACGAGTGTCGGGACAATCAACGGGCCCGGATGGGTCTGTAGAAGTTCCAGCGACTGCGCATGATGAGCGTCGTCGGCGTCGACGTAGGCATACAGGGGGCCCGCATCGACAACAATTGCCGCTACGGTTCGACCTCGGCAGCCAAGATTTCCTCGATACGCTCGGAGACATCGCTTCGGCCGCTACGGCCGGCGGCCGCTGCGTTGAGGCGCCGACGGGGACCGGTCGTGCCAAGGTATGCCTCGAGCGCTTCACGGCTAACGTCCGAGATGGTCACATTCCGTCGCGCAGCCTCATGCCGCAGACGAGCATCCAACGCGTCAGGGATCTTGACTGTCGTCCGTTTCACGTATGCCAGCATACCGTAGCTGTCCATCGCGTATCGGCCAGAAATGCCAAGGCTGCTCGCCTCACGGATTAGGGGGCCAGTCTGCGTCCGGTGCATCGAGTGTGCAGCCTGGGCGTCGAGTGTGCATCGTGGGCGGGGAGATCGCGAAAATCCCGCCCCCTGTTCACACTCGAAGCCGTCAGTGCACACTCGACGCCGAGGACGCGGGTTTGTTCGCGATACGTGAGGTCACCTCAACGTGCTGTGCCGAAAAACCACCGAATGGGCCAAGCGTGTCGCCGCACGCGGCCGACCGCCGGCAGGGCCAGACATAAAGCGGCAAGCGCACCACCGGCCGACACACCAGCGCCAGGTTGCTGACAAGTCGGGAATCTACCCCCCCATGCATGCCCGGGAGATCCGTCAATTTGTCGAGCCCTTGGAGCCCGGGATCAGGGCGACCTCGACAAAGGCCGACCTTACAAGTAGTTTTAATGACATGGAAAGCGTGACCTTCTCCGATCTGCAGCTGCGCGGCAAGGCCACCGTCGAAGATTGGTTGCGTCGCTCGCAGAGCCGGGTTCTGCGGGTCCAGCGCCGCGACGCCGAGGACTTGGTGTTGACGACCGCCACGCGCGCTGCCCAGGCGCGCGAAGCATCGTCGGTGACCGCCCGAATCTTCGTCGCCCTGATGCAGCGTGATCCGCACGTGCGCGAACTGGTGACAGAGATCGTCCCCGACGTATTTCCGTGGGTGACATTTCTGTCCCGCGACGAGGTGCGGGACTTCGTGCTGGAGCTGGTGTCGACAATGCGAGCGGCTGACGCGATCGACAACCCAACGCCGGTAGTGCAGGTGATCGAAAGCTGGCGACACACCGCGGAGGTGTTGGTCGATCCCGAGTTGACCACGGTGCTGACCATGCCCAGTGACAGCGACTTCGGCACTGTGCCCCAGCCCAGCCTCGGGTAGCGGATTGACGCCCAAACGCGGCGATCGCATCGCACCGCCGGCCGGTAGCGCCGTCGAGTGGGAGTTGCGATTCGCCACCAGTGAGGCGGTAAAGGGTTGGGAGGCGCTATGTCAGCAGGTCCCAGCCAACACCGCGGTGGCCTGGCACGAACTGCGTTCCCGGCCAGACAATCCGATTGCGACGGGCCGACACCACCGGCTCAAAGGTCGCCTCGCCAGCGGTGTGCACCGCGGCGTCGCGATGGAGCAGTGGCAATACGAGGTCACGAGCGGTGGCCGGCTGTGGTACCTCGTCGACGGCGAGAGACGCACATTGTGGCTACGACACGCCGCCCCCAGCCACCCATCCGCCACGGATTAGGGCGCTGGCACCACGCCGGCATCACCGCGTTCATCATTGCGCCAACCGGCACGCAGCCCAGCGTTTCGCGCAGCGGGTAGATCAATGACACCTCAGTACCCTCGGGGCGCTCTGCCGTAGTTCGCCTAGCATGACCAGCGACTTCCTTGGTACGGCACAGACACCTCACCTTGTTTAGAAGTCGGGAAACTACCCCCTGGGGGACTAGAGGACTTCGATGGGTACGGCTGCGAGCCGGTCGCCGAATGGCCGGGCTTGTGGACCGGTGTGGAGTATGAGGCCGCCGGCGAAGCGTGTGCCGACTCTGTCGCGGAGTCGGGCGATCCAGCGGGTGTCTTTGCCGCGGAGGGTTGCCGCCGACTTGATCTCGATCGCGGCGATGAGGCCGTCCGCGGTTTCCAATATCAGGTCTACCTCGGCGCCGTCTCGATCGCGGTAGTGGAACAGTCGAGGGGCCTGTTGTGACCATCCGAGTTGTCGCCGGAGCTCTGAGATCACGAAAGTTTCGATGATGGCCCCTGCCGCGTCCGGGTTCGCGCTCGGCCCGGCTCCAGTGGGTGAGAGTTCGCGGATTCGCGAGCATGATTTCGCCGATTAGCGAGATTTATCTCGCCGATTCGCGGCATCTAGCCGGAGCCGGTGCCGTCGCAGCCGGGCCGACGGGACTGGAATCGCCGGCAAGCCCACTAGCGCGGGCTACCTCACGTGTCGCGAACAGCACCCCATGTTTTCGACAATGCTTTCACCAGTCGTTTTGCCGCTCGTCTGGGATCGAAACGACAGAACGAGCTCACCTTGGTGACAAGTGGGAAAACTGCCCCCTGATGCGGGTGTTTTCGGGTCACGTCTGCGTCCAGTGGATCGAGTGTGCATCCTGGGCGTCGAGTGTGCATCGTGGGCGGGACAATCGCGGAAATCCCGCCCCCTGTGCACACTCGAAGCCGTCAGCGCACACTCGACGCCAGCAGGGGCAGGCAGAAAGCGGCAACCGGACGACCGGCCGACACGCCAGCACCACCTTGGCCGCCCACGCTATCCCCGCCTGGTGAGCCCCGCCTCCGGCACCAACGGTGGAAGAGAACTTCGGTCAGGCGCGACGGTGCAGCAACGACCGACGCGGGCCCTTGACCTTGACCGAGCCGCAGACCACCCGGCCGGTCAACACCACGTGCGGGGTGCCCTCGGCCGGCGTAACCTTGCGCCGGTCGCTGGCGCTGCCGCCGTAGACCTCGACGTCGTCGATCGACGCGCTGGCGCCGACCGGCAGGCGAATCTCGACGGAACCGAATC
>NZ_JBYCLD010000302.1:0-2074 GCF_057473725.1 Mycobacterium sp. TH-M11
CTTTCCATCGGGTGGTCACGGTGCTGGCGCACAAATTCGGCAACGACATCGAGGAAGGCGCGGCGCCGACGCTCTACTGCATCAGTGAACCGATACCGCCCGGCAGCTATGTGGGTGTCGAGGGTCGACTTGGGCTCAAGGGCGGCCCGGTGCTCATCGGCCGCTCTGCTTTGGCGGCCGATTACGAGATCGCCGCCAAGGTGTTCGAATTCGGTGAAAAGGAAACAGGGACAACGGTTCCGGTCTAGCAGCGGCGGGTGGCCCGCGGTGTTCTATGGGGTGGCGGTCGGTTTCGCCCGAACGAGCGCGCACAGCCGCCACTGGCCCGGCACGCCCTTGAGGTGGTGTTCGCCGCGGTCGGCGAACCGGTGTGGTGAGCCGGTGACGATATCGCGGACCGTCGACGACACCAGGATCTCGCTGGGTCCGGCCAGGGCGGCAACGCGCGCACCGATGTGCACCGCCATCCCGGCGACGTCGTCACCGCGCACCTCGACCTCTCCGGCGTGGATGCCTACCCGAATCTCGATGCCCAGCAACCGAACTGCGTCGACGAGGGAATCGGCGCACGCGATGGCGGCACTCGGGCTGGGAAAGGACGCCACGAATCCGTCACCGGCGGTGTTCACCTCGAGGCCACCGAACCGTTCGAGGTCGTGACGCACGATGGTGTCGTGGTTGTCCAACAGGTTGCGCCACCGGCCGTCGCCGAGCAGCGCGGCCCGCTCGGTCGAGCCGACGATGTCGGTGAACATGATCGTGGTCAGCACCCGCTCGCCGCCGAAACCGCCTCGGACACCGGTGACGAACTCCTCGATCTCGTCGAGCATCGGCGCGGCGTCACCGACCCAGTACAGCGCGTCGGCCCCGGGCAGTTCGACGAGTCGCGCGCCGGCGATGCGCTCGGCGATGTAGCGGCCGTTGGCAATCGGGCAGAATTCGGAATCCTCGCGGTGCAGGACCAGCGTCGGTGCGGTGATCCGCTCCAGAGTGTCGCGGACGTCGCAATGCCGGACGGTCAGGATCATCGCGCGCGCCATGCTGGGTGAGGCGGCCCGATTGCCGGCCAGGTCCCACCAGGCACGGAATGCGTGGTCGCCGACCATGCTGGGCGCGATGAAGCCAAGCATGTCGAAACCCTGGTCGACGGCGTCCGGTTCCATCGCCACCGTCGTGTAGGGGTCGTCGTCGACGATGTCGAACCCCATCGGGTAGTCGTCGGCGCGCAGCGTCCGGGCTGCGCCGTTGACGATCACCAGGTTGGCCACCCGCTCCAGGTAGTCCGCCGCGAGAATCAGTCCGGTCATCGAGGCGAACCCGGGTGCGAAAATCGTCGCTCGCTCGCAGCCGATCGCGTCCATCACCGCGACGGCGTCTTTCGCCCAGAACGTCGGGCCGATCACGTCCCGAGAAACGCGCGACGACATGCCGGCCCCGCGTTGGTCGAGTCGGATCACCCGGCTGAAGGAGGCCAGCCGCCGGTGAAAGCGGTACATCGACGGTTCGGCGTCGATGGTGTCGATCGGGATGGACGGACCGGGCAGCACCAGCATGTCGGTCGGCCCATCGCCTAACACCTGGTAGGCGATGTCAACCTCGCTGCAGCTGGCGTAGCGAGTCCGCGGAAACTGCGACACCGCTACAGGCTAGAGCAGGAAACCGATACGTTTACCCGGGCTGGTGCCCGGTAGTCGCTTCCTGGCCGCGCGGACACGAGTATGCAGGTATCGACGAAAGGGAGAGCGTCATGCAGTTGACGGGCAACACCGTTCTGGTCACCGGCGGGGGCACCGGGATCGGTCGCGGCCTGGCCGAGGCCTTCCACCACGCAGGCAACAAGGTCGTCATCGTGGGCCGGCGCGTCGAACTGCTGAAGAAAGTCGCCGAAGCCAACCCGGGCATCGAGTACCTCTCGCTGGATCAGGGCGACGCGGGCGACATCCGGCGGTTCGCGATCGAGCTCAAAGACCACCACCCGGACGTCAACGTGCTGGTCAACAATGCCGGCATTCAGCGGGTCGAGGACATCACCAGCGGCGGTCCCGGGACGGCGGAGCTGACCATCGCGATCAAT
>NZ_JBYCLD010000303.1:0-13087 GCF_057473725.1 Mycobacterium sp. TH-M11
ACGATCCTGGCCATCGTCTTTGTCGAGACCGGTCTGCTGTTCCCGCTGCTGCCCGGCGAGTCGTTGCTGTTCACCGGCGGTCTGCTGGCCGCCCACGGCACTCTCGACATCTGGGTGCTGGCCCCGGCCGTGGCGCTGACCGCGATCGCCGGCGACCAGACCGGGTACTTCATCGGCCGCCGGATCGGCCCAGCGCTGTTCAAGAAGGAAGACTCGCGCTTCTTCAAGCAGCACCACGTGACCGAGTCGCACGCGTTCTTCGAGAAGTACGGGCCCGCGGCGATCATCCTGGCCCGGTTCATGCCGTTCGTCCGCACGTTCACACCCGTCGTCGCCGGGGTGTCTTACATGCGCTACCCGGTGTACCTGGCCTTCGACATCGTCGGCGGCGTGCTGTGGGGTGGCGGCGTCACACTCGCCGGCTACTTCCTGGGAAATGTGCCGGCCATCCACCAGAACCTGGAAAAGATCGTCCTGGCAATCCTGTTCGTGTCGATGATTCCGGCGTTCATCGCGACCGGCCGCGCATACCTGAAGCGACGTCGCGCCGCCCGGCTCACGTCATCGCGGTAAATGCTTGGAGCAGTTCGCTGATGCCTTGCAATGCCTCTGTTGGTGTGGGGTCCGGCGTGGGCAGGAAGCCGTAGAGGTATCCGGCTTCGGCCACGTCAGTCAACGACGGGTTTTGCAGTAGCGGAGTGATTTTGTAGGTGTCGGGGTTCGCCAGGTCGGCGAGGAAGTTGCTGACGCCGGTGTGCAGGCCGGCGCCCAGCGCGGTGGCCAGTTCGCCGAGATTGATGTTCGGAAGGAATCCGGCGGTGCTGACAACATCGGCGTTGCCCGACGCCCAGCCCTGGTCGATGCTGCCGTAGCCGAGGTTCACCAGAATTTGGGTATCGGGTTCGAGCAGGTCATACAGGGGCTGCCCGAGGATAGGGATCAACCGCAGCGGATCCAGCAACGGCAGACTATCGGCCGGAATGATGTAGTAGTTGACCATGGTGTCGGCTGCTGAGGTTGGCAGTTGGATGGCGCTGCTGATTTGCTCCGGCGTGAGACTCAAATAGGTCCCGTGCTCGTAGATGAAGCCCAGCGACGCGTTGAGGTCGGAGAGCAGATCGATCGGATACTTCGGGGAATCGGCGACACCGTCGTACTCGGCGGTGTAGACGTCGGTCGGGTACAGATCGTTCGGGGTCGCGACGTTGGCCTGCAGATACGCCGGGTACAGGTGGCTGGTCACGATCTCCGACCCGCCATTCGGGTTGTCCGGATCGCCGATCAGCACGAAGTGCACGTCGTTGCTCGGCACACCCTGGCCGGCCAGTTCGCGCATCACTTCAGACGAGATCGACGAACTCTGCGAGTAGCCGAAGACGACGAGCGGGTTCTGCGCGCTCAGGTCTCCACTGTTGTAGTCCTGCAGGATCGTGGAGTCGAGAATCTGCTCGCCCCGCGATTCGGACGTGGCACTTGCATTTTCGGGGGTGAACAGCGATTGCAGGGTGCCGGTGAAGCCGCGCGGCTGCAGAAACAGCGTGTCGGCGGCGTCGAGGTAGAGCTGACCCGGCTGCGGAATACTGGTGCCGCCCATGAACAACGCGGTGCCGTCCCCCAGCGGCAGATCAGCACTGGTGTCAACCAGTCGCACCGCGTCCGTCCGGATCGAGACTGACGTCGCCGCCGAAGGCACCAAACCGGCTGTGGCGGCGGCGAATACACACCAGATGAAACCGAGAGCCCGCATTGTCGGATCCTTCCACGACCCCCCGACGAGAGTATTACACGAGCACAATAAGGCATCGGGGTTACAGCCGCACCCGAATGAGGGCGCCCTCGGTCGGCGCTGTCAGGCCGCGCGAAAACCCATCCCCACGCCGTTCATGCAGTAGCGCAGTCCGGTCGGTGGCGGGCCGTCATTGAAGACGTGGCCGAGATGTCCGCCGCAATGGCTGCAGAGCACCTCGGTGCGCGACATTCCCATGCTGTTGTCCGGCCGCTCGATCACGGCGTTGCCCAGCACCTGGTAGAAGCTGGGCCAGCCGGTGCCGCTCTCGAATTTCGTTGCCGACGAGTACAGGGCCTGCCCGCAGCCCGCGCAGGTGAAGGTCCCGGAGCGATGCTCGTCGTTGAGTGGGCTGCTGTAGGGCCGCTCGGTGCCCGCGTTGCGCAGCACGTCGTAGGCCGCCGGTGACAGCAGTTGGCGCCACTGCTGTTCGGTGTGGTCGACCGCAAACGTCTTGGCTGGGCCGGCTGGGGCGCCGGTCGCGTTGACCGCGGTCAAAGCGCCCGCACCGGCGAGCACACCGAACGCGGCGCCGAGCAGGATGTTGCGTCGAGTAGCCATGGCACCCATCGTACGGCGGCGCGGTCAGACGGCGACGGTGAAATCGCACCCGGTCTTGGCGCGAACGTCGGCGACGGTCACACCGGGGTGCAACTCGATCAACGTCAGACCCTGGTCGGGTCCGACGTCGAAGACGCACAGGTCGGTGATGATCATGTCGACGACGGCCTTGCCGGTGACGGGCAGCGTGCACTGCCGAAGGATTTTCGGGCTGCCGTCTTTGGCGGTGTGGTCCATCACGACGATCACCCGCTTGACGCCGGACACCAAATCCATTGCCCCACCGGGCCCTTTGACCATCTTGCCGGGCACCATCCAGTTGGCCAGGTCGCCGTTCTCGGCAACCTGTAAGCCGCCCAGGATGGACAGGTCGATGTGGCCGCCGCGAATCATCGCAAACGAGTCCGCGCTGGAAAAGAAGCTCGACCCGGGCAGGCTGGTGACGGTCTGTTTGCCGGCGTTGACCAGATCGGGGTCGACGTCGTCCTCGGCCGGGTAGGCGCCGATGCCCAGTAGCCCGTTCTCGGACTGCAGCGTGACGGTGATGTCGTCGGGAATGAAGTTGGCCACCAACGTCGGAATGCCGATACCCAGGTTGACGTAGTAGCCGTCGCGCAACTCTTTGGCGGCGCGTTGCGCCATGACTTCACGAATTGGGCTGTCGTTGTTGACCGCGGCGCCGCCGCTGGTGGTGCGAAACTCGATGCGCTTCTCATAGCCGGGGCCTTCGATGATGCGGTCGACGTAGATGCCCGGCGTGTGGATCTGGTCGGGATCCAGTTCGCCGACCTCGACCAGTTCCTCCACCTCGGCAATGGTCACCGCGGCGCAGGTGGCGATCATCGGGTTGAAGTTGCGGGCGGTCTTGCGGTAGATCAGGTTGCCCGCCTTGTCGCCCTTCCACGCCTTGACGATCGCCACGTCGGCCCGAATGCCTTCTTCGAGAACGTATTCCATGCCATTGAAGACCCGGGTTTCTTTACCCTCGGCAAGTTTGGTGCCGAACCCGGTGCGGGTGTAGAAGCCGGGAATGCCTGCGCCGCCGGCACGTAATTTCTCGGCGAGCGTCCCTTGCGGGGTCAGAACGAGGTCCAGTTCCCCGGCCAGCACCTGGCGTTCGAACTCCTTGTTCTCCCCCACGTAGGAGGCGATCACCTTGGACACCTGACGTGCCTTGAGTAGCAACCCCATGCCGAAATCGTCGACGCCGGCGTTGTTTCCGACGATGGTGAGGTCCTTGACGCCACTGTCGACCAGAGTCCGGATCAGGTTCTCCGGAATGCCACACAAGCCGAAACCGCCTGCGGCAATGGTGATTCCGTCCGTCAACAGGCCGCGCAATGCCGACTCTGCGTCGGCGTGGACTTTACTCATCGCGGGTCCCTTCGGTCGCCGCGTGAGCGGCCTCCATCAGCATCCAACCGGACAGTTGCACGGACAGGTCACGCTCGGGAATTTCTGACGCGGCGACGGCGCCCGCCACGAATTGCGCCTGCACACCCCCGGCCGTCGGCAGGTCGGCGGGACGGTCCCAGAACGGCCCGAACAGCGGCAATCCCTCGACGGTCTGGCGGTTGTCCCACGCTGACTGCGCCGACGCGAGCACGATGCGGCGGGCGGTGTCGCGGGCCTTGGCATCGTCGGGGGAATCTCCCGGCAGCGTCGTGGCCACCAGCGCCAGATAGCGGGCCGTGATGCCCGAGAACAGCCCGCCGTCGCCACCGCCGGCACCGCGGATCACGCCAGCGGGCGCCATGTGTTGCTCCACCGCGGCCACCAGGCGGTGCACCCGCGGCGCGTGCCGGCCGTCGCGGGTGCGGGCAGCCAACTCGGTTTCCAGGCCGAGCACCACTCCTTGGCAATAGGTGTATTCGGCGCGGACCAGCGAGCCCGCTTTGATGCCGTCGAACACCAGGTGGGTCTCGGGGTCGATCAGCGTCGCGTCGATCCAGTCGGCCATCTGCTGGGCCCGCCGCAACCGATCGCCGCAGCGGGCCAAAAAGATTGCGGCCGGGCCGTTGGCCGGGGCGTTGAAGAACTGATCCTGCTTGCGCCACGGGATACCGCCGCCGTCCTCGGGCACCCATGCCCTGACCAGTTGGTCGCTGAGCTTGCGCAGGGCGCGCTCGCGATCGACGTCCGCGATCCGCGACGCCCGCTGCAGCGCCAGCGCCAGCCAGGCCATGTCGTCGTAATAGTTGTTGACCCAGGATCCATTGTTGCGCAAGCGATGTGCGCGGATCTGCCGCGCGATCCTGACGCGGCGTTCGGGTTGCGGATCGCGCAGCTGGGCGTCGAGGAGACAGTCCAGCAGATGCGCCTGCCACCAGTAGTGCCAGCCGCCGAACCACCTGTCGCGCCGGGTCGCGGGCCAGCCCACCACGCCGAGTTGGGTGCCGGGCAGCGCCCACAGCTTCTTGTGATGGCGACCTACGACAGCGGCCTCCGCGCTGACCGCCCGGTTGACCCAGACCTGATCCATGACTGCTGATCCTGCCCTACCAGGCTTGTTCGATGTGCCCGTGTTGGCTGATCCAGGCGTGCATGGCGATGCCGGCCGCCACGGCGACGTTGATACTGCGGGTCGATCCGAACTGCGCGATCGAGACGGTCAGGGCGGCGCCGTCGCGGGCGGCGTCGCTGATGCCGGGTCCTTCCTGGCCGAACAGCAGTAGGCAGTCCCGCGGCAGCGCCGTCTGCTCCAGCCGGGCCGCACCCGGGACGATGTCGACGGCGACCGTTGTCAGGCCCGCGCCGGCGGCGAAGCTCAGCAGTTCGGCGGTGTTGTCGTGATGCTGCAGTCGCTGATAGCGGTCGGTGACCATGGCGCCGCGGCGATTCCACCGGCGACGGCCGACAATGTGGACGGTGTCGACGGCGAATGCGTTGGCGGCGCGCACCACGCCGCCGATGTTGGCGTCCTGGCCGAAGTTCTCGATCGCCACGTGCAGCGGGTGCCTGCGCTTGTCGATGTCGGCGACGATCGCCTCCCGGGTCCAGTATCGGTAGGCGTCGACGACGTTGCGGGAATCGCCGTCACGCAGCAACTCCGGGTCATAGCGTGGGTCGTCGGGCAGGTCCCCCTGCCACGGCCCGACACCGGCCGCTGGAACGCTCCACTCGGTGGGGCCCGGCTGGCTCATTTGGTGGTCCAGACCGCGGCATGGGTGCCGACGATCGCGACCGTGGCGTAGAGCAATGCGTCGTTGAGGTCGCCCTGGGTGCACAGCGAGGCGTTGACGTGCACGGCGTCCAGCGACGCCTCGGGCAGGACCAGCACCGAGGACCCATAGGCCAGGCAGGCCGGATTCAACCCGGGCGGTGGCAGCGTCGGGGATGCCAGCAGCATCATCGGCCCGCCGCGATGCGCGGAGTCGTCGCGATATTTGGCCGCGACGGTGTCGGCCTGCAGGCCGATCAGCATGTAGCCGCTGCCCGTGAAGGCCGCCGGGTCGCCGAGCGAGGACTGGGTCAACGAGATGCCGTCGGCCCGCCACGCCGCGATGCTGGTGGTTGTGACCACCATGCCGGTGTCGCTTTCCTTGGTCGGCAGGACACCGACTGGGAACGCCGCCGGATAGGCCGCTGCGGTGTCGGCGATACGGTCACGCGGCGAATAGAGGTAGACGCCGCGGACAGCCGCGCGGTCTTTCATCGGGCCCAGGCAGACCGTGCCGGTCAGCCGGTTGCCGCCGGGCGCGGAAAGCGATTGGGCGACCAGGTTTTTGACCCCGTCGCAGCTGCCGATGCCGGTAGTCTCCAGCGGATGCGCCAGCGCGCCGTACAACCCGAACCGGATATCGCGCGGGTCGGCATGCGGTTTCGCCGGATCGGCCGGCGCCGCGTCGACGTCGACGAGCACGTCGTCGTCCTGCCAGCGCAGGTTCGATACCGACGCGTTCCAGCCCAGCACCGCGAGCGACTCCCCCAGTCGTGCGGCGGCCGCGCCGTAGACCTGCGGGTGCACGACGGCATTCGAGCAGCCGCAGACCAGCGCCAGCGCCGCGATCATCACCAGGACAGCGCGCACCGCGGCTAACCCACCCCGAGGTCCGCCAGCCCCAGCACGCTGCGGTACGGGAACCCTTCGGCCTCAATGGCTTCGGCCGCCCCGGTGGCCCGGTCGACGACCGTCGCCACGCCGACCACTTCGGCGCCGGCCGCCAGCACCGCCCGCACCGCGGTCAGCGCCGACCCGCCGGTGGTGCTGGTGTCCTCGACCACCAGCACCCGGTGTCCGGCTATCTCGGGCCCTTCGATAAGGCGTTGCATGCCATGGGCTTTCACCGACTTACGTACCACAAACGCATCGATCGGGCGACCCGGGGCGTGCATGACGGCGGTGGCGACCGGGTCGGCACCCAGGGTGAGGCCGCCGACCGCGACATAATCCCAGTCGGCGGTCAGTTCGCGGACCAGTCGACCGATCAACGGAGCCGCCCGGTGGTGCAGGGTGGCCCGGCGAAGGTCGACGTAGTAGTCGGCCTCTTTGCCCGAGGACAACGTGACGCGGCCGTGCACGACCGCCAATTGTCTTACCAGGTCCGCTAATTCGTCGCGAGGCTCACGCAGGATGTGCCCAGCTCCTCCCCCGGCCGCCGCGCGGCCGGTATCGTCGCCGGGCTCACGCCGGATATACCCAGCTCCTCCCCCGGCCGCCGCGCGGCCGGTATCGTCGCCGGGCCTAAGCGCGGCCACGGCTCCGGCCGAAGACAGTGGGCCCGGTGATCAGGGCGACGGGGCGAGGCACCGCGTCAGTGTACTTAGCCCGGATCCGTGCACGAGGCCCGCTGTGACCGACTCCGAGCGAATCTCGCATCTATCCGCTCCAAGCGGGCACATCGGTCACCCGCCGCCGCCGGATACCGATGTGGCGGATGTGAACTCAGCGTTGGTGATGAGACGCCTGGTGAACGCTATTACCGGTCGGCGGACGACGAACGGGCTCGTGACGCGTCGACGGCGGGCTCACCGCCGCACGCGTCGTCGACCCGCCTTCCCGGGAGTGGGCCTCGGGTTGACGCTGCGGGGCCTCGCTGTGGCCGGCCGGGGCCAACGGGCGGCTGGGCGGGACGTTGCGGCGGCTGCTGCCCGCCTGCGACTCGCCCGACGTTCCGGCCGATTGCGGCACCGGCGGCAGCACCCGCAGCAGGTCGTTGAACTGGCGCACGGTCCGCAGACCTTCGTCCCACTGAGCGCGGGTGCTGGCGATCGGCATGCTGACCAGCGTCCAGTTCTGCTCGTTCCACATGATCTCGGCACAGTCGGGCGCGGTGTGGGCGAAGGTGACCATCCGGCGGTCGCAGGCCCGACGGGCGGCGTCTAAGTTGGTGGAGTACACCATGCGCGGGCCGATCGCTCCGAGCAGCCAAATGTCGTTCTCACGAGGCTCTTTGAGACCTTTGAGCCGCACGTCGACGACGACATTGGTGCCGACCTTGCGGTGCAGCGCGATGACGGTGGCAACTTCTTCGAGGTCGAAGATGAAAACCGCCTCGCCGCGGATCTGGCCGAGTACGACATTGCGCGCCGGGATGTTGCTGCCGACGGTGGACATCACACCGCGCTTCCAGCGCTTGAGGATCTCGGTGGATTCCTGCTCGTAGTCGAATCCGTGCGAACGCGCCCACGACTTACGGCGCCGTCCTCGTCCCCGGCGGCGGTCGATGTCGACGTACAACAACACCGCCGCACCGACGAAGCACAGCGCAGAGAGCGTAAACCAGAGCGGAACCATCGCCACGTAGCGTAACCGCTGCGACCCCCGGACCGGGAATGCGAGCAGGTCACAACCGAATTAATGTTTGCTCTCTACTCGGCGCCGAACGTCGACCTGTTGCGGAGTTCACCAGGGAATCGGTGACAACAAGTCGACGTTCGAACCCAATCAGCCCAGCACCAGCGAGTCGCCGTCGGCACCGACGTTGACCGGCACCACGTCGCCGTCGTGCACGTCGCCGGCCAGCAACATCTTGGCCAACTGGTCGCCGATGGCCTGCTGCACCAGCCGGCGCAACGGACGCGCCCCGTACACGGGGTCGAAGCCACGGTGTGCCAGCCATTCCTTGGCCGGCGCCGACACCTCGAGCTGCAAACGCCGCTGCGCGAGCCGTTTATCCAGCTGGGCCAGCTGAATGTCAACGATCTGGACCAGCTCCCCGGGGTTGAGACCCTCGAAGATCAGCACGTCGTCGAGCCGGTTGATGAATTCGGGCTTGAACGCCGCACGCACCGCCGCCATCACCTGCTCCTCGGTGCCGCCCGACCCGAGGTTGGACGTCAGGATGAGGATGGTGTTGCGGAAGTCGACCGTGCGGCCCTGGCCGTCGGTCAGCCGGCCCTCATCGAGGACCTGCAGCAGCACGTCGAACACGTCCGGGTGGGCTTTCTCCACCTCGTCGAACAACACGACGGTGTAGGGCCGGCGGCGCACCGCCTCGGTCAGCTGACCACCCTGGTCGTAGCCGACGTAGCCGGGCGGCGCACCGACCAGGCGGGCCACCGAGTGCTTCTCGCCGTACTCGCTCATGTCGATGCGGACCATCGCCCGCTCGTCGTCGAACAGGAAGTCGGCCAGCGCCTTGGCCAGCTCGGTCTTGCCGACACCGGTGGGGCCGAGGAACAGGAACGAACCGGTCGGCCGGTTGGGGTCGGCCACCCCGGCCCGGGTGCGACGCACTGCATCGGACACAGCCTGCACGGCCTTCGTCTGCCCGACGACACGCTTGCCCAGCTCGTCTTCCATCCGCAGCAGCTTGGCGGTCTCGCCTTCCAGCAGCCGGCCGGCCGGGATACCCGTCCACGCCGACACCACGTCGGCGATGTCGTCGGGGCCGACTTCCTCCTTGAGCATGACGCCGGTGCGGGCCTCGGCGTGCGGCAACGCGGCGTCGAGCTTCTTCTCGACTTCCGGGATACGCCCGTAGCGGAGTTCGGCAGCCTTGGCCAGGTCGCCGTCGCGTTCGGCGCGCTCGGACTCCCCGCGCAGCGTCTCCAGCTGTTCTTTGAGGTCGCGGACGACGTCGATGGCGTTCTTCTCGTTCTGCCAGCGGGTGGTCAGCTCAGCGAGTTTTTCCTTCTGGTCGGCCAGTTCGGAGCGCAACTTCTCCAGGCGGTCCTTGGACGCATCATCTGATTCCTTCGCCAGCGCCATCTCTTCGATCTCGAGCCGACGCACCAATCGCTCGACCTCGTCGACCTCGACGGGCCGCGAATCGATCTCCATCTTCAGCCGGCTGGCTGCCTCGTCGACCAGGTCGATCGCCTTGTCCGGCAGGAAGCGGGCGGTGATGTAGCGGTCGGACAGCGTCGCGGCGGCCACCAGGGCCGAGTCGGTGATGCGCACGCCGTGATGCACCTCGTAGCGGTCTTTGAGCCCACGCAGGATTCCAACGGTGTCCTCCACCGACGGCTCGCCGACGAAGACCTGCTGGAAGCGCCGTTCCAGCGCGGCGTCCTTTTCGATGTACTTGCGGTACTCGTCAAGCGTGGTGGCACCGACCAGTCGCAGTTCGCCGCGGGCCAGCATCGGCTTGATCATGTTGCCGGCGTCCATCGCGCCCTCGCCGGTCGCGCCGGCGCCGACGATGGTGTGCAGTTCGTCGATGAACGTGATGATCTGACCGGCGGAGTTCTTGATGTCGTCGAGCACCGCCTTGAGCCGTTCCTCGAATTCGCCGCGGTACTTGGCCCCGGCCACCATCGAACCCATGTCGAGCGAGACGACCGTCTTGTCGCGCAGGCTCTCTGGGACGTCGCCGTCGACGATGCGCTGGGCCAGGCCCTCCACGATCGCGGTCTTACCGACACCGGGCTCACCGATCAGCACCGGGTTGTTCTTGGTGCGCCGGCTCAGCACCTGCACGACGCGACGAATCTCGTTGTCCCGGCCGATGACTGGATCGAGCTTGCCTTCACGGGCACGCCCGGTCAGGTCGGTGGAGTACTTCTCCAGCGCCTGATAGGTGGCCTCGGGGTCGGGGTTGGTGACGCGGGCGCTACCGCGGACCTTCACGAACGCCTCGCGTAACGCCTGCGGCGATGCGCCGTGTCCGGTCAGCAGCTTGGCGACTTCAGAGTCGCCGGTGGCCAGACCGACCAACAGGTGCTCGGTGGAGACGTATTCGTCGTCCATCTCGGTGGCCAGGTGTTGGGCGGTGGTGATAGCTGCCAGCGAGTCGCGGGACAGTTGCGGCTGCGAGTTGGCACCGCTGACTTGCGGCAGCCGGTCCAGGATGCGCTGCGCTTCAGCACGGACGGCGGCGGGCTCGACCCCGACAGCCTCCAGCAGCGGCGCGGCGATCCCGTCGTTCTGCGTCAACAGCGCCAACAGCAGGTGAGCCGGCCTGATCTCGGGGTTGCCGGCGGCGGTCGCCGCCTGCAAGGCCGATGTCAGTACTGCCTGCGTCTTGGTGGTCGGGTTGAAAGAGTCCACGACACCTCCATTCGGGTCGGTTGGGCCTGAAGCGGCCCGGGAAAAATGCTCGTCGTGTTGTTCAACGCCGTCAAGGTTGAGTCTGTTCCGCTCAACCCTACCTATTTTTGGTCCGCCCGCCCACTGTGCAGCATCTGATGCAGAACTCCCGGCGACGCCGACGACAACCTGCACAGTCGGCGACAAAGGGCGGTATTCGAACGTATGATCGAAAAGTGGGTGAGCTCGCGTCGATCGGATACAACGGGCAGCCGCTCCGCAACCCGTTTCGGGTGGTGCGCCCGCCGGTCGCCGTGCTGATCGATCTGAGCGTGCTCTTCCCCCGCGAGCCGCACCGCAGCGGGCGCTATCACCCGAACGGACTACAGCTACACAAGGTCGTCGAGGGCCGGCTGACCTGTTGGGGCATCTGCGAGCAGGGCGACTGGTGGGGCTTGGTCAGCTATCCGATCGCCTACGGCTCCACGCGCAAGACCGTCACGCACTGGGTGCCGGCGTGGACCCTGAAACGGAAGCGCCAGGTGCGATGATCAGCCCGTGACAGGACGATGGGTTTCCTTGCTGGCCACGCTGATTCCGCTGGCGCTGGTCGTGTCGATCTCGCCGCTGTCGGTTATCCCGGCGGTACTGGTGCTGCAGACGCCGCGGCCCCGACCGACCGGCCTCGCGTTTCTCGGCGGCTGGTTGGCCGGCCTGGTCGCGCTGACCTCCGCGTTCGTCGCGTCCTCCGACGCCCTCAGCGGCCTGCACGGCAAGCCACCGACCTGGGCGGCATGGACGCGCGTGGTGCTGGGATCGGCGCTGATCGCGTTCGGCATCTACCGCTGGCTGACCCGCAAGGGCCACACCGAGTCACCGAAGTGGATGCGGTCGTTCGCCACCCTCACCCCCGTACGGGCCGCAGCCATCGGATTGGCGTTGACGGCGGTGCGGGTCGAGGTGTTGACCATGTGCGCGCTGGCGGGCCTGGCCATCGGCAGCGGCAATCTCGACAGCACGGGCCAACTGCTCACCGGGGCGATCTATGTCGCCGTCGCGGCGTCGACGGTCGCGATCCCCGTCCTGGCCTACGTTGGCGCCGGCCACCGATTGGACGCGCCGATGGCGCGGCTCAAGGAGTGGATGGAGCGCAACAATGCTGCGATGCTGGCCGCGGTGTTGGTGCTGATCGGCGGGATGGTGCTCTACCACGGCATCGACGCGCTCTAGGGTTGCGCCCGTACAGGCATAAAATCGGCGGCCGTGAGCCTCAACGACCGCGATGCGCTGACGGTATTGCACGGCGCCGTCGACGCCGACGACGGCAACGGGCTCATCGGCCGGTTCTACACCCGCTGGTTCTCTCTCGACGGGTCACCGCGTGACCTGTTCCCGCCCGATATGTTTGCCCAGCGGACCGCCTTCGCGCAGGCGCTGAAGTGGGTTTACGGCGAGCTGGTCGCTCAGCGCGCGGAAGAGCCGGTGGCGTTGTTGGCCCAATTGGGTCGTGATCATCGCAAGTACGGGGTGCTGGCCGAGCACTACGAATCGTTGGGGCGGGCGCTGTACGCGACACTGCGCGACGCCCTGGCCGACGTGTGGACCGACGCCGTCGACGCGGCCGCCCAGCAATCGGTGAACCTGATCACCGGGGTGATGAGCGGCGCCGCCGACGCCGAGGACGGACCGGCCTGGTGGGACGGCAGCGTGGTCGAACACCTCCGGGTGTCCCGGGACCTGGCGGTGGTCCGGCTGCAATTGGACAAGCCGATGCCCTATCACGCGGGCCAATACGTCAACGTCGCTGTGCCGCAGTGCCCGCGGCGGTGGCGGTACCTGACGCCAGCCATCCCGCCGGACGGTACCGGCGCCGTCGAGTTTCATGTCCGCGCGGTGTCCGGTGGCCTGGTCAGCAACGCGATCGTCAACGAGACGCAGCGCGGCGATCGGTGGCGACTGTCCAGCCCGCACGGTGCTCTGCAGATAGACCGCGACGGCGGGGACGTGCTGCTGGTGGCGGGCAGCACCGGGCTCGCCCCGCTGCGGTCGATCATCATGGATCTCACCCGCTGGGGCGAAAACCCGCGTGTGCACTTGTTTTTCGGCGGCCGTTACCCCTGCGAGCTCTACGACCTGCCGACGTTGTGGCAGATCGCGGCGAACAATCCGTGGCTGGCGGTGACACCGGTCTCCGAGTTCGCCGCCGACCCGGGATGGGCCGCGGATTATGCCGACGTGACGCCGCCGCGCGGCCTGCATCTGCGCCAGACCGGCAGGCTGATGGACGTGGTCACCCGATACGGCAATTGGGGCGACCGCCAGATCTT
>NZ_JBYCLD010000304.1:0-3925 GCF_057473725.1 Mycobacterium sp. TH-M11
TCGGCGAGGAGTTGGACCTCGGCGACGGCTCCGGCGCGCTGGCTCGCTGTGTCGTCGAGGAGACCTCCCGCGATGGCCTGCGGGCCAGGGTGGTCGAGCGTCGGCAGGTGCCGCCGGTTCGGCCGCCGGTCACGGTGGTCCAGGCGCTGCCGAAATCCGAGCGGTCCGAGCTGGCCGTCGAACTGGCCACCGAGGCCGGCGCCGACGCGCTGGTGGCCTGGCAGGCCGCGCGCTGTGTGGCCCGCTGGGACGGTGCCCGTGCCGACAAGGGTCTGCGACGCTGGCGTGCGGTGGCCCGCGCCGCCGCGCAGCAGTGCCGACGCGCCTATGTTCCGACCGTCGACGGTGTGTGGTCGACCGCGACGTTGACCGAGCGGGTCGGCGAGGCATTGGCCGTTGGCGGGGTCGTTGTAGCGCTGGACGCGGCAGCCGAGCTGCCCTTGACGAACGTGGTTCTGGAGCAGGCGAAGTCGGTGCTATTGGTGGTCGGCCCGGAGGGTGGGATCGCCCCCGAGGAGTTGACCGCGATCGTCGATGCCGGCGCCGCACCCGTCCGGCTCGGCCCGACCGTGCTGCGCACCTCGACCGCGGCTGCCGTGGCGCTGGGCGCGCTGGGCGTGCTGACGCCCCGGTGGTCGCACCAATGATTTCGCGCGGAGCGCGCCGAGATCGACGTGGGCGTGACGTGCTCTCGACTTTTTCCGCGCTAGCGTCGATCTCGGAGTTGCCGGGCGAGAACGCTGAGCATTGGGCTGGCCCACCTGCCGGCGGTAGACTCCAATTGCCAACCCGCTGGCTAGACCGCAGAAAGCAGGCATCGGAACACACGTGACGCCCCGCGAAACCAACGCTGCTGGCCCGTCCACATCCTCGGTTCGCAGCAGCATCGATGTTCCGCCCGACCTCGTCATGGGCCTGCTCGGTTCCGCCGACGAAAACCTGCGTGAACTCGAACGCTTGCTGGCCGCGGATCTGCACGTGCGCGGCAACGCCGTGACCATCTCCGGACAACCGGCCGATATCGCGCTCGCCGAACGGGCGCTCGCCGAGTTGGTGGCGATCGTCGCCGGCGGCCAGGCGCTCACCCCAGAAGGCGTCCGCCACAGCGTCGCGATGCTGGCCGGCACCGGCAACGAGTCACCGGCCGAGGTGCTGACGCTGGACATCCTGTCCCGGCGCGGCAAGACGATTCGCCCCAAGACGCTCAACCAGAAGCGCTACGTGGATGCGATCGACGACCACACCATCGTGTTCGGGATCGGTCCGGCCGGCACCGGTAAGACCTACCTGGCAATGGCCAAGGCCGTCAACGCGCTGCAGACCAAACAGGTCACCCGCATTATTTTGACCCGGCCGGCCGTGGAAGCCGGTGAGCGCCTTGGCTTTCTACCGGGCACGCTGAGCGAGAAAATCGACCCCTACCTTCGTCCGCTCTACGACGCGCTGCACGACATGATGGACCCCGAGTTGATCCCGAAGCTGATGTCGTCGGGAGTGATCGAGGTCGCGCCGCTGGCGTACATGCGAGGCCGCACGCTCAATGACGCGTTCATCATCCTCGACGAGGCGCAGAACACCACCGCCGAGCAGATGAAGATGTTCCTCACCCGACTCGGGTTTGGCTCCAAAGTCGTTGTCACCGGCGATGTTACGCAGATAGATTTGCCAGGCAACCACCGATCGGGCCTACGCGCCGCGGTCGACATCCTCGACGGGATCGACGACATCCACATCTCGGAGCTCACCAGTGCCGATGTGGTGCGCCACCGATTGGTGTCCGAAATCGTCGACGCCTATGCGCGCCACGAGCAACCGGGTCTGTCGATGAACCGGGCTGCTCGACGTGGTTCGGGCGCGCGGTGATGCCGTGACGATCGAGGTCGCCAACGAGTCCGGGTTCGACGTGTCGGAATCCGAATTGATCAGCGTCGCAAAGTTTGTCATCACTCAGCTGGATGTCAACCCGGCCGCTGAGCTATCCATGGTATTGCTGGACACGGCGGCGATGGCCGACCTGCACATGCGCTGGATGGATCTACCCGGGCCGACCGACGTGATGAGCTTTCCGATGGACGAGCTCGAGCCCGGCGGTCGTCCCGATGCGCCCGAGCCGGGACCAGCCATGCTCGGCGACATTGTGCTGTGCCCCGAGTTCGCCGCCGAGCAGGCCGCGGCGGCCGGTCACTCGCTGGGACATGAGTTGGCGCTGTTGACAATTCACGGTGTCCTGCACCTGCTCGGCTACGACCACGCCGAGCCGGACGAAGAAAAAGAGATGTTCGGTCTGCAGCGCCGCCTGCTCGAAGAGTGGGTGGCCGATCAGGTCGAGTTCTACCGTCTGCAACGTCAGCACGAGCGAGACCAGCGGTTGCTGGACAAATCAAGGTATTTCGAGAATGGACGCTAGCCTGCGTTGCGTCGTGATCTGGTAAAGCCAGATCAAGCATGGCCCGCGCTGGGCTGAATATCGTTGACCCCGCGAACGCTCCTCTCGTAAAGAGATTAGGGGAGCCCGTGACCCCTGTTCTCCTGACCACCTCGGCCCCGCCGGACGCCACAGAGCTTTCCGCCTGGCCCACAGAACAGACCGCGACGTCGCCTGGCGCCCGTTCGCCGGCTTCTCGGTACTCGTCCAAGGCGCTCAACGCCAGGACGGTTCCTGCCGGCGCTGTCCTCTCACCGACGCCTTAAACATCACCCCTTCCAGCCAGCGGTGCGGCGTGCAATGCTGGAGAGCTTTGCTACTTGCGAGGAGATTCCAATGACCAGCTATCCAACCGATACGGCGACGATTACACAGACGAGCGAACGTGCCCACATCGACTACCGGACCGATCACGCAGCGCTAACCGCTGCGTGCGTGCAAAAGGGTAAATAGCAATGAAACACCTCATCGCGGCCGTCGCCGCTTCCAGCGCCGTCGCGCTCGTCGCGTTCGCCCCGACGGCACGCGCCGACGATCACATACCGAACATGGCCGCCGGCTACTGCCCCGGCGGCGGCG
This sequence comes from Mycobacterium sp. TH-M11, assembly GCF_057473725.1. Classification (NCBI taxonomy): domain Bacteria; kingdom Bacillati; phylum Actinomycetota; class Actinomycetes; order Mycobacteriales; family Mycobacteriaceae; genus Mycobacterium; species Mycobacterium sp. TH-M11. The sequence continues at coordinate 3,005 of NZ_JBYCLD010000304.1, forward strand.
CGGGCAGCCAAATCTGGCTCGGCTACTGCGACGGGGCGCCCTACCCCGACGGCACGAAATGGCACGTCATCCAATACGGTGTCCCGGTGATCGGGCATCCCAACGGTCTGTTGGCGCCGGACATGCAGTGCGTCAACGCCGACGGCTCTCCAGCCAGTCCCGGTGGCTGCGGCGGCGCGGTGAAGTGATCCAGGCGCCACCGATGTTTTGTTGTCGGGTTTCGCCTGCGCACTTGCCGCGTCGGCTTTCGCCGAGGATACCGCCAATTTTCTAGACGGCTCGACGTCCGCCCTCGCCATCGGGCGGTCCATCCCCGACCCGCCCGATTCCCGGGTAACCTGCCCAGCGTCGACAAGCTGTACCTGGATCGCCGCCCGCGAAGACGTCTCTGTCCATCGGACCACGCAGCACATTAGGAGCGCCATGACGGCGGGTAGAAAAGCGCTGATCGCCGCCTGCTCGGCAGGCGTTGTATGTGTGCTACTGGCCGTAGCCGCTTTTATCGCGACGGCGTCTCGACAATCGTCGGGGCCATCACCGACGTGGAGCGCGCCAACGCCTTGACTCAGCACGTCACCGACGACGCGGGAGCGCGCGAAACTCGCCGCGATCCCCATCAAAGGACGCGCCCCGAAAACCGGCTATGACCGCGCACTCTTCGGCACGCCCTGGACTGACGACGTCACTGTTCCCGGCGGCCACAACGGCTGTGACACGCGCAACGACATCCTCAAACGCGACCTCACCGGCGTCGGCTTCAAACCAGGCCGCACAGCCTGCATCGTCCTCAGCGGCGTCCTGAACGATCCTTACAGCGGAACCACAATTCTCTACCAGCGCGGCCCTGGAACCTCAACCCAAGTACAAGTCGATCACATCGTGCCAATCCTGGACGCATGGCAAAAGGGTGCTCAACAGTGG
>NZ_JBYCLD010000305.1:0-4353 GCF_057473725.1 Mycobacterium sp. TH-M11
CACGACGTCGCGCATGGCCTCCTCGATGTCACCCAGCAACTCGTTGTCCGGAGCTGCAATGTCACTCATCTGTTGACTCCTCCACCTCGTGACACGCCTGGGCCAGGGCGTCTTTAAACGCCATCCAGCCCAGCAGCGCGCACTTCACCCGAGCCGGATATTTCGCGACGCCGGCAAAGGCTACCCCGTCGCCCAGCACGTCCTCGTCGCCTTCGATGTTTCCGCGTGACGACACCATCTCGTTGAACGCAGTAACGGTTTTCAACGCCTGTCCGACGCTTTGCCCGATCACCTGCTCGGTAAGCACCGATGTGGCCGCCTGGCTGATCGAGCAACCGTGCCCGTCGTATGAGACGTCGGCGACCGTCTCGCCGTCTTCCGACAGCGCCACCCGCAGCGTGATCTCGTCGCCGCAGGTCGGGTTTTTGTGATACACCTCCGCGCCGAACGGCTCGCGAAGGCCGCGGTGCTGCGGGTGCTTGTAGTGGTCGAGGATTACTTCCTGATACATCTGCTCAAGACGCATCGCCGATCACGCCCTGCCGAAGAAGTCGATGGCACGACGCACCCCGGCGACCAGCCGCTCGACCTCGTCCATGGTGTTGTAGATCGCGAATGATGCGCGCGCGGTCGCCGCCACATCGAATCGGCGGTGCAGCGGCATCGCGCAGTGGTGTCCGACGCGAACCGCGACACCGTCGTCGTCGAGTACCTGGCCGACATCGTGCGCGTGCACCCCATCGACCACGAAAGAAACTGGCGATCCACGGTTTTCCAGCGTCGTCGGGCCGATGATCCGCACCCCGTCGATCGCGGATAGTCCGTCGATCGCGGCGGCGACGAGCTCGAGCTCGTGAGCTTCGACGGTCGCCATGCCGATGTCGCTGAGGTAGCGCGCAGCGGCACCCAGTCCGACGACCTGGGACGTCATCGGCGTTCCCGCCTCGAAGCGTTGCGGCGGTGCAGCGTATGTGACGGCGTCCATGCTGACCGTCTCGATCATCGAACCGCCGGTGATGAACGGAGGCAACGCGTTGAGCAATTCGGCGCGGCCGTAGAGAACGCCGATTCCGTTGGGGCCCAGCATCTTGTGCCCGGAGAATGCGGCGAAATCGACGCCGAGCGCCTGGAAGTCAACGGGCTGGTGCGGCACCGACTGGCAGGCATCCAGCACGGTCAGCGCACCGACGTTCTTGGCCCGCTCGACCAACTCGGCCACCGGCGCGACCGCGCCGGTCACATTCGAGTGATGGCTGAACGCAACGACTTTGACGTCACCATCAAGCCGCAGTGAATCCAGGTCGATGCGTCCTGCGTCGGGTCCGTCGGGCACAACCGAGTACCAGCGCAGCGTGGCGCCGGTCCGCCGGGCCAACTCCTGCCACGGAACGAGATTGGCGTGATGCTCGAGCTCGGTGGTGACGATGACGTCGCCGGATCCGAGGACTCGATCGAAACGGCTGTCCCCCAGTACATATGAGACCAGGTTGAGCGATTCGGTGGCGTTCTTGGTGAACACCAGCTCGTCGGGATCGGCTCCGACGAACGCAGCGATGTCGGCGCGGCCCTGCTCGTAGGCGTCGGTGGCCTCTTCCATCAGCTGATGCGCACCGCGGTGCACCGCGCCGTTGGAGGTAAGCAGGAATTCCCGTTCGGCGTCGAGCACCTGTAGCGGGCGCTGCGATGTCGCCCCGGAATCCAAATACGCCAGCTGATTTCCACCACGCATGACGCGACTCAAGATCGGAAAGTCGGCCCTGATCGCCGCGACGTCAAACGTCGCGGGGCGGGTGGCCGAGACCGTCATCTCACGCTCCCGAAGTGGCCGTCTGGCTGGTGAAGCGGACGTAGCCGCTTTCTTCGAGTTCGTCGGCCAGCTCAGGGCCACCGGATTCGATGATCCGGCCGCCGACGAAGACGTGCACGAACTGCGGGTGGATGTAGCGCAGGATTCGGGTGTAGTGCGTGATCAGCAGAATGCCGGCCCGCACCGGCTGGCCGGTGCCATCGTCCCAGCCGGCTTCGGCGTACCGGTTGACGCCCTCGCTGACGACCCGCAGCGCGTCGACGTCCAGACCGGAGTCGGTCTCGTCGAGGATGGCGATCTTGGGCCTCAGCAGGCCCAGTTGCAGGATCTCGTGCCGCTTCTTCTCACCGCCGGAGAATCCCTCGTTGACGCTGCGCTCGCCGAAGGCCTGGTCGATGTCCAAGTCCGCCATGGCGGACTTGACTTCTTTGACCCAGTGCCGCAGCTTGGGCGCCTCGCCGCGGACCGCGGTAACAGCCGAGCGCAGGAAGTTCGACGTCGACACACCGGGCACCTCGACCGGGTACTGCATGGCCAAGAACAGACCGGCGCGAGCACGTTCGTCGACGCTCATGGCCAGGACATCTTGCCCGTCGAGCGTGATGGAACCGGACGTGACGCGGTATTTCGGGTGTCCGGCGATCGCATAGGACAACGTCGACTTGCCAGATCCATTGGGGCCCATCACCGCGTGCGTTTCGCCGGAGCGAATCGTCAGGTCGACCCCGTTGAGGATGCCGATCTCGTGGCCGTCGGCGGCGTTCTCGACACTGACGTGGAGGTCTTTGATTTCCAGAGTTGTCATGAGGCGGTACTTCTCGATTCCGTGATGGCCAGTTCGTGCTCGATGGCTGTGGTCAGGCGTTCGCGTATCTCGGGGATCGCGATCTTGGCGATGATCTCGTTGAAGAATCCGCGAATCACCAGGCGGCGGGCCTGTTCTTCCGGGATGCCGCGGGCACGTAGATAAAACAGCTGCTCATCGTCGAATCTGCCGGTGGCACTGGCATGCCCGGCGCCGACGATCTCCCCGGTCTCGATCTCGAGGTTGGGCACTGAGTCGGCGCGGGCGCCGTCGGTCAACACCAGGTTGCGGTTCACCTCGAAGGTGTCGGTTCCGGTGGCTTCGGCGCGGATCAGCACGTCGCCGATCCATACCGTGTGTGCGTCCGGGCGCTTCGAGTCCGGATCCCCTTGCAGCGCACCCTTGTACAGCACATCGGACTTGCAGTTCGGTTGGGCGTGGTCGATCAGCAGCCGCGATTCGAGGTGCTGACCGTCGTCGGCGAAGTAAAGGCCCAGCAGCTCGGCGTCACCACCGGGTGCTCCGAATCTCACCGTGCCGGTCATCCGCATCACATCGCCGCCGAGGGTGACTGCAACGTGGCGCAGCACCGCGTCTTTGCCCAGCCGGGCGTGATGGGCGCTGACATGCACCGCATCAGCAGCCCAGTCGGCGATCCACACCACGGTGAGCCGGGCCGCGTCACCGACGACGAACTCGACGTTGTCGGCGTAGGTTCCGCTGCCGCGGTGATCGATGACGACCACCGCTTCGCCGAGCTCGTCGACGCGCACCTGCAGGTGTCCATAGGCCACCGCGCCCGCACCGGGCCCTTCGATCGCCACCTCGATCGGCCCGGCGACCTGGGTATCTCGAGCGACGGTCACTACAGTCGCGGCATTGAACGATGAAAACGCCTGTGCAGCAACACGATCGGTGGGGGCACCGGCCTGTCCGAGGCGCTCGTCACCCCGACGCACATTCTCCACCCGCACAGCGGGCTGCTCGCTGACGGTGATCTTCGCAGCCGCGGTGGCATGCGCCGAACCGTCGTGCAATCCGTGCAGCCGCTTCAGCGGGGTGAACCGCCACATCTCGTCGCGACCGCCGGGAACCTCGAAGGCGTTGACGTCGAATGAGGAGAACAGCTCGCCCTTGTTGGCAGCGGCGAGGGTCGAACCCTCGACCGCTTCAGTCAATCCCGTCACTAGCCGACCGAACCTTCCATCTGCAGCTCGATCAGCCGGTTGAGTTCCAGGGCGTATTCCATCGGCAATTCCTTGGCAATCGGCTCGACGAAGCCGCGCACCACCATCGCCATCGCCTCGTCCTCGGTCAGCCCGCGACTCATCAGATAGAACAACTGGTTGTCGCTGACCTTGGACACGGTCGCTTCGTGGCCCATCGTGACGTCGTCCTCGCGGATGTCGACGTAGGGGTAGGTGTCGCTGCGGCTGATCGTATCCACCAGCAGCGCATCACATTTCACGCTGGACCGTGATCCATACGCACCCTTGTTCACCTGGACCAGCCCACGGTAGGAGGCACGACCACCGCCGCGCGCCACCGACTTGGACACGATGTTGCTCGACGTGTTAGGCGCCAGGTGCAGCATCTTGGCACCGGTGTCCTGGTGCTGGCCCTCGCCGGCGAACGCCACCGAGAGCACCTCGCCCTTGGCGTACTCGCCGGTCATCCAGACCGCCGGATACTTCATCGTGACCTTGGACCCGATGTTGCCGTCCACCCACTCCATGGTGGC
>NZ_JBYCLD010000306.1:0-14270 GCF_057473725.1 Mycobacterium sp. TH-M11
GACAGGTCGCCGAGGCGCTGCAGTCGGTCGGTGTCCCGGCCGGGCCGATGAATCGTCCGCCCGATGTCTTAGAAGACCCGCAACTGCGCGATCGAAATTTGTTCAGCGACATGGATCATCCACTGTTCGACCATCCGCTGCCGGCCGAGACCGGACCGGCGCCGTTTCGACACATTCCGCCGGCACCGCAACGCCCCGCGCCGATGCCGGGGCAGGACACCCGCGAAATCTGTCTGAAGGTCCTCGGCATGAGCAGCGAGGAAATCGAGCAATTGATCCACGAAGGGGTGCTGTTCGCATCCACCGAAACCGCGGAAGGTCACACGTGATGCCCGTCAACCCGAGAACGCCGGTGCTGGTCGCGCACGGCCAGGTAAACCACCGCGAGGCGGCCCCGGACACCACGCTCGAGCCGGTCGATTTGATGGTCGCGGCCGCGCGCGAAGCGGCCGACGCCCGAGTGCTGGAGTCCATCGACTCGATCCGGGTGGTCAACCTGCTGTCGGTGTATTACCGAGACCCTGCTCTGCTGCTGGGCCAACGCCTCGGCGTCAAAAATTTCACCAGCAAATACAGCGGCATCGGCGGCAACGTCCCGCAGACACTGGTCAACCGCGCCTGCGTGGACATCCAGCAGGGACGCGCCGACGTGATCCTGGTGGCCGGCGCAGAAATGTGGCGGACCCGCACCCACTTGCGAAAGCAAGGGCTGCGGCTGAACGCCACCGAGCAGGACAACTCGATTCCACAGCCCGAAGGCAGCGACGAGAACGTGCCGATGGCCGGGGAATCCGAAATCCGCATCAAGCTCGACCGCCCGGCGTACATCTACCCGATGTTCGAGCAATCGCTGCGTGTGAGCACGGGGGAGTCGGTCGACGATCACCGCCGTCGTGTCGGCGAGCTGTGGGCGCGATTCAGCGAGGTCGCGGCGCGCAACCCGAACGCGTGGATCCGCGAACCAGCTGCTGCGCAAGAGATCTCACAGCCGAGCCCATCGAACCGGATGATCAGCTGGCCCTACACCAAACTGATGAACTCCAACAACATGGTCGACCAGGGGGCCGCGTTGATCTTGACGTCGGTGGCGGCCGCCAGCCGGCTGGGGATCCCGTCGGAGCGTTGGGTGTATCCGTACGCGGGCACCGACGCACACGACACCTACTCGATCAGCGAGCGCGCCGAGTTGCACCGATCGCCCGCCATCCGGATCGGCGGGGCGCGGGCGCTGGCTTTGGCCGGCTTCGGCATCGACGACATGGACTATGTCGACCTGTATTCCTGCTTCCCGTCCGCGGTGCAGGTGGCGGCCAGCGAACTGGGACTGCCGGTGGACGACCCGTCCCGTCCGCTGACCGTGACGGGCGGGCTCACGTTCGCCGGTGGTCCGTGGAACAACTACGTCGCGCACTCGATCGCCACGATGGCCCGGCTCTTGACCGACAACCCGGGCCGGCGCGGGCTGGTCACCGCCAACGGCGGCTACCTGACCAAGCACAGCTTCGGCGTCTACGGCAGCGAGCCGCCGACGACCGACTTTCGCTGGGAGGACGTACAGTCCGACGTCGACCGTGAACCGACCCGCACCGCCGCGGTGGAATGGGAAGGCGTGGGCACCGTCGAAGCCTGGACGACGCCGTTCGATCGGGAGGGCCGGCCAGAGAAGGCCTTTATCGCGGTCCGCACCCCCGACGAACGGCGCACGCTGGCGTTGATCACCGACCCGGAGATGGCCGCGGCGACCGTGAACGAGGACATCGGTGGCGCCAAGGTCACGGTCGTCGGCGATGGCTCGGCAACATTGCAATGAGTTAACGGGGCCGGCTCGAAGCTACCTGTAGCTGCGCCGCGCGACTATTGTTTGGTAATCAACTAAACGCCGTGGAGGTGCTCGGGCGTGCGGATTCTGCTGACCGACGTCACCGGGATGCTGGGGCGCGACCTGGCCCGGCAGTTGACTGCGGCGGGCCACGCGGTTACTGCCGTCGCCGCCCGCCCGCCCGAGAAGCTGCATCCCGCCGTCGAGTTCGTGCCTGCCCCGCTCGCAGACCCGATGCTGCAGCAGCTGGCCGACGCGGCCGATGTGGTGTTACACCTCGCTCCAATCGAGCCTGGGGCACCCGGCAGCGCCGGGATCGACGGTCTGGTCCGGGTAGCGGACGCGTCGGCCCGCTCGGGCGCCCGCTTGATCTACGTGTCCGCTGCTGCGGGTGACCACGCACTCTGCGAGCAGGCCGAGACGCTGGTGGCCAGCGGGTGGGCGCCGAGCCTGGTGGTGCGCGTCGCGCCGCTGCTGGGCCGTCAGCTGGACTGGATGATCTGCCGTACCGTCGTCAATCTCGTGCGCGGCACGTCGGCGGCTGCCCCGGTACGGGTGTTGCACTTCGACGACCTACTTCGCTTTCTGGTGCTCGCCGTGGCAACCAATCGCACCGGAGCGGTCGATTTGGCCAGTCCCGGCGCTGTCGACGTGGCCGCCGCACGCAGCACGATGCGATCCGCTGGGCAGCGCCCGCTGCTCGCCCGCCTGCCCAGCTGGCCGGAGCTGACGCCGCATTTGGACATCGCCGGGCTGAACGAGGAATGGAAGTTCGAATTCGCTTGGCACACCAGCGATGCCATCGCCGATACCGAGCGCGGACTGGTCGGCCGCAGACTCACCGCCACCGGCGCAGCGGAGCTACCCGGACGCCGCCCACTACCTGTCGATGCTGCTTTGCCGGCCGAGCCGTCGGATGGGACACCGCTACGGTCGGCCTGGCCGGACGAGCAGGACGGTGAATTCGACGACCGGGTGGATCCGCGTTTTCCGGTGTTCAGCGCGGCCCCGCTGGCCCAGACCCTGCCCGGCCCACTTTCCCCGATGACTCTCGATGTCCAATTGCCCGGCTTACGTGCCGCGGCGCGGATGATCAGTCCACTGCTGGCATGCGGTGACATCGTTGCCGCCGAATGGGATAGCAGGGCCATCGCGGTGTTCGCCCACCGCCCCTATGTCGGCGTGTCGGCCGGCGTGCTTGCCGCAGAGCGGCTGCCCGGCTGGGATGTTGACGGCATGGTCCGAGATTCGCTGGGCGACATGATGCTCGAGCTGTTTCCGCTCGGCCGTCCGCCGCAGAGCGGGCGGCTTGGCTCGGCCGCCGCGAAGGCCGTGGTGGTCAAACGCGCGCTGGCGCTGTTGCGGCATCTGAAGGCGGACACCCAGTTGTATCTGGCCGCCGCCACCGCCGAGCACCTGCCTGCGTCGCAGCTGAATTCGCTGCCAGACGCCCACCTGCAGGCCCGGGTCCGCCTGCTGCGCGACCGAATCCACCAGGGGTGGGCTTTGACCGGTCTGTGGCTGATCGACAGCGGAGTCACCGCCGCGACGGTGCAGCGCGGTGGTGTCGACATCAGCGTCGCGGGTCTGGGCGCGTTACTGGACAGCGCTGCCGTCGCGGCCAGGACCTCGGCGCTCGCGGCACTGATCCGCGACGACTTGCCGTTGTGCGCGCGGGCAATCGACGGTGATCTCGAAGGCATCAGCGCACAGTCGCCGCCCGTCGGGGCCCGCTTCACCGCCGCGGTCCACGAAATCGGGCACCGCGGCCCGGGTGAGGTCGAGCTGGCCAACTTGATGATCGGTGACGATCCGGCGATCCTGCTGTCCGCGGCCGGGCGCGAAGCCACCGAACTTCCTCGGCGGGTGCCGTCGACCGAACCCGACGCCAAGCTGGCCGAACGGTTGGCCGCCAGCGCCCGCGCCTCCCGGGAAACGGCGTACGACACCACCATCCGTTACACACACGAGCTGCGAATGACATTGCGCGAGCTAGGGTCTCGGCTCGCTTCCGCCGAGCTCATCGATGTTGCGGGGGAGATCTTCTATCTCACCTGCGACGAGGCCGTCACCGTGCCCACCGACGCCCGCTTACGCGTCAAGCGTCGCCGTGCAGAGCGAGAGCGTTTCCAGGGATCGTGCCTTCCCGACGTCATCAGGGTCAGCTGATCGCCTCGCTCAGCGGCACGTGCGGGTCGGCGAGCTTGTCCGGATCCGCGGGCCCCTTCTTGCGGATCAGGCTCTTGATGTCATCGAGGGCATCCCAGATGTTGACCTGCATGCCGGCCAGCACCCGGTTTTCGCTGTCGAGCCAGAACGCGATGAACTCCCCGTCGGCGTTGTCGCCGCGGAACACCACCCGCTGGTAGTTAGGTGCGTGACCGGCGTATTCCATGCCCAGGTCGTATTGGTCGGTGAAAAAGTATGGCAACTCGTGGTATTCACCCGGCTCGCCGAGCATGCCGGCCACCGCGACGTCGGGCTGTTTGAGCGCGTTGGCCCAGTGTTCGGTGCGGATACGCGTCCCGAACAGCGGGTGTTCGGCGGCGGCGATGTCGCCGACCGCGTAGATGTCGGGGTCGGCCGAACGCAACGATGCGTCGACGCGCACCCCACCGTCTTCGGTGGAAAGGCCTGCGCGCTCGGCTAATTCGATGTTGGGCTGGGCGCCGACCGCGATCAGTACACGGTCAGCGGAGACGATCGATCCGTCGCCCAACTCCAGGCCGGTGGCGTGGCCGTCCTCGGTGGGGATCTGCCTTACTTCGGTCTCCAAACGCAGGTCCACACCGTGGTCACGATGCAGCTGAGCGAACACCTTGCCGACTTCCTCGCCGACCGCGGCGCCCAACGGCACTTTCGCGGTCTCGACAACAGTGACGTTGACGCCGCGCTGGCGCGCGCTCGCCGCCACCTCGAGCCCGATCCAGCCGGCCCCGACAACGGCCAACGATGAACCCGGTTTCAGTGCGGTGTTCAGGTTGGACGCGTCGTCGAATGTACGCAGGTAGTGGACACCGGTGGAATCGGCACCCGGAATCGACGACCACCGGGGCCGCGAACCGGTCGCAAGGAGCAGTTTGTCGTAGTGAACGGTGGTGTCGTCGGACAGCGTGACGATATGAGCGGACGGATCGATTGCCATCGCCTCGGTGTCGGTGCGCAAGCCGATCTTGTTCTCGCGGTACCACTTTGCGTCGTGCACGGTGAAATCGCTGAGCGCTTTCTCACCGGCCAGAAAGTCCTTCGACAGTGGTGGTCGCTCATAGGGCAAGTGGTGCTCGTTGGCGAGCAACACGACTTTCCCGTCGAAGCCCTTCTCCCGCATCGCCTCAGCGGCCTTGGCTCCGCCCAGCCCGCCGCCGATGATGACGAATGTTTTCGAATCAGCCACGATCGCTCCTACCGCTTGTGCTGGTGCATCACCGGGGGCGTACCCGCGCGCCGGGTTCGCAAACGTCGTGGTTACTTCGGTGGTAGCCCACGCGCGCAGGCGGCGCCGCGGCTCACCCAGCTGGTCAGTTGGCGCTTGGTCCTGACGCCGTCGGCATGGACGCGGATCCACCCGCGAGTTTCGCGTCCGGCCATCACCATCGGGCTGACGTACGTTTGGGCCAAGAGCTTTTCGGTGTCGTCGGGCGGCACGCGGACCATCAGGCCGCCCTGACCGCTGACGGCCACCGACATGTTGCCGTTGATCAGGAACGCCAGGCCACCGAACATCCGCATCTCGTCGACACCGGGTATCGGGCCGAGCACTTCGCGGATACGGTCGGCGAGATCGGTGTCGTAGGCCATGGACAACGGTAACGCCGTCGACCGCCCCTCGGTAGCGACAACCTTCCGGGGCCGCGGGCGTCGAAGATCAGGCGGCGGCGGTCATCGACTGCGGGGTCGGTTCCAGTGCCTGGGCCACGATCTCGGCGACGTCGGTCATCGGCTTGACAACCAACGCCCCGAGCACCTCGGCGGGTACATCGTCGAGGTCGGGCTCGTTGCGTTGCGGGATGAACACCGTCTTGAGCCCGGCCCCCTGCGCGGCCAGCAACTTCTGCTTGACGCCGCCGATCGGCAACACCCGGCCGTTCAGCGTCACCTCACCGGTCATCCCGACATCGGCACGCACCTGCCGTCCGGTGGCCATCGACACCAGCGCGGTCACCATCGTCACACCGGCCGACGGCCCGTCCTTCGGGACGGCGCCGGCAGGCACGTGGACATGAATCCGCCGGTTCAGCACGGCAGGGTCGACGCCTAATTCCGCTGCGTGCGAGCGCACGTAGGACAGCGCGATCTGCGCGGACTCCTTCATCACGTCACCCAGCTGGCCGGTCAACTGCAAGCTCGGCTCGCCGTCATTGGCGCCCGCTTCGATGTAGAGCACGTCACCACCCAACCCGGTCACCGCCAGGCCGGTGGCCACGCCCGGCACCGCCGTGCGTTCGGCCGACTCGGGCGTGAAGCGCGGGCGGCCAAGGTAGCCGACCAAATCCGGCTCGTCGATCGTCAGCGCGTCGTCAGCGATCTTGGTGGTCACCTTGCGCAGCGCCTTGGCCAGGAGCCGTTCGAACTGCCGCATGCCCGGCTCGCGGGTGTAGTCGGCGGCGATCTTGCGCAACGCGGCTTCGGTCACGCTGACCTCGTCATCGGCCAGCCCAGCCCGGTCACGTTGCCGCGGCAACAGGAAGTCGCGCGCGATGGCGACCTTGTCGTCCTCGGTGTAGCCGTCGATCTGCACCTGCTCCATCCGGTCCAGCAGCGCCGACGGAATGTTCTCGATCACGTTGGCGGTCGCCAGGAACACCACGTCGGACAGGTCCAGATCCAGGTCCAGGTAGTGGTCACGGAACGTGTGGTTCTGCGCCGGGTCGAGGACCTCGAGCAGCGCCGCACTCGGGTCGCCGCGGTAGTCCGAACCGACCTTGTCGATTTCGTCCAGCAGCACAACGGGATTCATCGACCCCGCCTCGCCGATGGCACGCACGATGCGGCCCGGCAGGGCACCCACATAGGTGCGACGGTGACCGCGGATCTCGGCCTCGTCGCGCACGCCACCGAGGGCGACCCGGACGAACTTGCGGCCTAGCGCGCGGGCGACGCTCTCACCCAGCGAGGTCTTGCCGACCCCGGGCGGACCGGCCAGCACCATTACCGCACCGGAGCCGCGACCGCCGACGACCTGCAGACCCCGTTGCGCACGACGGGCCCGCACCGCCAGGTACTCGACGATGCGGTCTTTGACGTCGTCCAGGCCGTGGTGATCGGCGTCGAGGATCTCGCGGGCGGCCTCCAGGTCGGTCGAGTCCTCGGTGCGGGTGTTCCACGGCAGATCGAGCACGGTGTCGAGCCAGGTGCGGATCCAGCCACCTTCGGGGCTCTGCTCGCTGGAGCGCTCCAACCTGCCGACCTCGCGCAGCGCCGCCTCGCGGACCTTGTCCGGCAGGTCGGCCGCCTCGACGCGGTTCCGGTAGTCGGCCACCCCTCCTGACCCGTCGGTTCCCTCCTCGCCCAGTTCTTTGCGGATCGCCGCCAACTGTTGGCGCAGCAGGAATTCCTTCTGCTGCTTTTCCATGCCTTCGCGGACGTCTCCGGCGATCTTGTCGTTGACCTCGACTTCGGCCAGGTGGTCGCCGGTCCACTCGATCAGCGATTGCAGCCGCCCGGCGACGTCTTCGGTCTCCAGCAGCTGACGCTTCTGCACGTTGGTCAGATATGACGCGTACCCGGCCATGTCGGCCAGCGCCGACGGGTCGGTCAGCTTGTTGACCACGTCGACGAGCTCCCAGGCTTCGCGGCGTTGCAGCATCGCCAGCAACAGCTTCTTGTATTCGGTTGCGAGGGTTCGGGTTTCGTCTGTGGGCTCGGCGTCGGCAACCTCGGTCACCTCGACCCACAGCGCGGCACCCGGTCCGCTCGCACCTGCGCCGATGTGGGCGCGGCGCTCGCCACGCACGACCGCCGCGAGGCCGCCGCCCGGCATCCGGCCGACCTGGACGATCGTCGCCAGCACGCCGTAGGACGGGTAGCGGTCGTCAAGCCGGGGGGCGATCAGCAGCGTCCCCGATTCGGTCGCGCGGGCAGCGTCGACCGCAGCGCGGGCGGCGTCGTCCAGTGCGATCGGCACGACCATTCCGGGCAACACCACCGGGTCGCTGACGAACAACACCGGCACTGAGGTGGCTTCAGCCATCATTCCTCCACAATTAAGCCTGTTGCACTCAACCTGGACCCAGTCCAATTCATTCCCGCGAACTGGCGCAGTATCCGCACAGCAAGTCGCCGTTGCATTACCGAATCAGCCGCTAATCGGCTAACTTCTCTGGGGCAGTTCAACTCAGAAAAGGCCAGCGCAAAGGTGGAGCGCCCGGATGACACCCGGCACCGGCGATAAGACGACCGTTACCAGCGAAGACGCGCGAGTGGCTCGTACCCGCGCGGACGTCTCGCGGGCGGCGCTTAAGGTGCTCACCGTCGAGGGCTCCGACGCCGTCACGCACGCCCGCGTGGCCGAATTGGCCGGATATTCCAAGACGACGCTCTACACACATTGGCCCTCGCGGGTCGAATTGATTGCGCTGGGACTGGATGCGCTGGGCGACCTGCCACATCACGAGCGCAGCGGCGATCTGCGCGATGACCTGGTCGGCGAATTGCAGGCCTTTCGGGGCGGCATCACCGACATGAGGCTCGACCGCATCCTGACCGGGATGGCGCAGTGGGCGTCGGTCGACGAGATGCGGGAGACCCGGGACAAAATCAACAGCTCCGGCCAGGGGCCGCTGCGGGCGATGCTCGCCGACGTGCTCGACGGCGCCGAGCTCGAGGCTGCCGTGTCCATGCTGACCGGTGTGGTGGCATGCCCGTCGATCATGTTCGGCATGCTGCCCGACGACGACGTCGTCGCGGCGGCCGTCGACATCGTGTTGCGCAGCGCGGCGACAAACAACGCGCCGAAGCGCTCCTGAACCTCGGGCGACGCCGTCGCAGCGCCGTCGAACCGGCGTTGAGCTGTGCGAACGGGCAGGCCAAAGCCACGAAAGCGTCCTGCGATGCGCGTAGATTCACCTGTCATGTTCTGCGGACACGCGACTCTGATGCAGACCACCCCGCGGGTGAAGTCGGTGTTCGGGGCGACGGCGGGTGCTTCGCTGCTGCTGGTCGCGGCGATCACAGTACTGCCCGGACCCGCGAAGGTGCCCGCCGCGGCGGCCATCCTGGTCGGTTTCATCACGATCTATCCGCGCGCCCTGTCATGCGCACTGGTAGCGCACCGCCCCGCCGTTGATCTGTATGTCGATCAGCACGGCGTCTATGCCGACGACGCACCGCTTGCGCTGCGCGCAGACATCGAGAACGCCTACATCAGGCCGGCGCTGGATGCCCACCGTAGTCGCCCCACGAACTACGGCAGCGCAGTAACGACCGACGACCACCTGGATCTGTCGTCGTACCCGCTGACCGTCGAACTTCAAGTCCGCCACCGGGGCCAGGTCAACATCGACCCCGGCGGTCAGGGCCCGGCAGCGGAGATCTTGACCGCTCTCGGCTTTCCGGTTACCACCTGTGCGCCCAGGTACCGAGCCCAAACCAACGGTCAGCGGACGGCGTCGGCGGTGCTTGTTGCGCTCTTTGTGGTCGCCTACGCCACCTACTACCTGGTCATGTCGACTCACCACTGACCACCGGCACCAGCCGGCGCAACTGAGTGACGTGCGTGGGGGCCAACTCCTCGAGGCAGCCGACGCCGAGCAGCTTCATGGTGCGGAGTAGTTGCGCGGAAAGGATGTCGACAGCTCGGCGCACGCCGGCCTCGCCGCCGGCCATCAGCCCGTACAGGTACGCCCGGCCGATCAGGACGCCGCGCGCGCCCAGCGCGATCGAGGCGACAATGTCAGCGCCGGACATCACGCCGGTGTCGACCAGGATTTCGGTGTCAGCTCCGAGCTCGCGCGCGACGACGGGTAGCAAATGGAACGGCACCGGCGCCCGATCCAGCTGGCGGCCACCGTGATTGGACAGCACGATGCCGTCGACGCCGAGATTCACCACGGCTGCTGCGTCCTCGAGGGTCTGGATACCTTTGACGACGAGCTTGCCCGGCCATTGCGCTTTGATCCAGACGAGGTCGTCGAACGTCAGGGTGGGATCGAACATCGAATCCAGATATTCACCGACGGTGCCCGACCAGCGATCCAGCGATGCGAACGAGAGCGGTTCGGTGGTCAGCAAGTCGATCCACCAACGCGGCCGCAGCGCGGCGTCGAGCGCGGTCCGCAAGGTCAACGCCGGCGGTATCGACATCCCGTTGCGAACATCGCGCAGGCGGGCGCCGGCAACCGGCACGTCGACGGTGACCAGCAGGGTGTCAAAACCAGCGTCGGCGGCCCGCTTCACCAACGCCATCGACCGCTCCCGATCCCGCCACATATATAGCTGAAACCACTTGCGGCCCTGCGGCGCAGCGGCCGCCACCTCCTCGATCGACGCGGTCCCCAGCGTCGACAGCGAAAACGGGATACCGGTCTTCGCCGCGACCCGCACACCGGCGAGTTCACCGTCGGTGTGCATCAAGCGGGTGAAACCTGTCGGCGCGATGACGAACGGTAGCGCCACCGAAGCACCGAGCACCGGCCAATCGGCGCGGACACGGCTCACGTCGCGCAGGATCGACGGGTGAAACTCGATGTCACGAAAGGCTTGTCGAGCGCGCTGGATCGATATCTCGTCTTCGGCAGCACCGTCGGCGTAGTCGAACGCCGCCCTGGGCGTGCGGCGCTTCGCGAGTCGCCGCAGGTCGTCGATAGTCAGCGCGTCATCGAGGCGACGCTGAACTCGGTCAAGCCGCGGCGCACGAAAACGGATCAGCGGCGCGAGATCACGTGCTTTCGGCATCCGCCGTTTGACCACGGTGCCACCGTAAGGCATATGGAGTCTGCAAGCGAGCCGTTCGACCGGTGACACCTTCTATCAGACCGGCCGCAGAATCCGCCAACCGTGCGGCTCGACCGCCGCCGTGTCGACCACCTCGGATGGCGGCGCGCCGCTGCCGGCGATGACCTCCGCCGAGCCGGCATCGAGCCGGATCCGCAACGGCTCATCGTCGATGTTGAGTGCGACGATCAGCGCCTGGTCGCCGTGGCGGGTCTGGTAAACGTAGTGCCGGTTATCCAGCCGCAGCGCCGACGTCGACGCGGTATGCAGCCACGGATGCCGTCGGCGTAGACCGATCAGGTATTGATGCAGCGACCAGGTCTGCATCTCGCGTGCATCGAGTACGGCTGGGGGAGAGCCGAATTCAGGACGTACGGCGTCGTCGCCGCCGAACCGTTCCTCCTTGATGCCGCGGTACCCGAATTCGTCGCCGGCATAGATGCTCGGCACTCCGCCGACCGTCATCAAGACCACGAGCGCGTGGGCGAGATGCTCCGGGTGATCGAGTTGGCTGGCGATGCGCGTGACATCGTGGTTGCCAACGAAAGTCAATGGCGCAAAAACCTTCTGCACCTCGTTATGGCGCTGCAGCGCATGATCCAGCTCGAAGAAATTGCCGTCGTTGAGACCACTCCAGATCGCCTTCCACAACTCGTACTGAGTGGCCGAGTCGAACCCGCTATCGCCGACGACCGCGGCGTAGTCGCCGTGAATGAGTTCGCCGACAAACCACGCTTCCGGATGGGCATCGCGAACTCGCCCCAACACTGAATTCCAGAAATGTTGCGGCACAGCGTAAGCGGCGTCCAGCCGCCAGCCGTCGGCTCCACGTCCCAGCCAGTGGGACATCACGTCGGCGGTGTACTCGACGACCTCCGGGTTGTCGTGGTTGAGGGTGGGCAGGCCGTCATGGCCTTCGAAGGTGTGAAACCGTCCCGGCCGGCCGCGGAACCACCGCGCCGCCGCATCGTCGTGCGCCGCGTCGCGGTAACGCGGGAAGTCGACGCCGACGTGGTTGAACACCCCGTCCAGCAGCACCCGCAACCCGCGCCGCCGCGCCTCGGCGATCAGGTGGTCGAAGTCGTCGTCATCACCGAGGCGGGGGTCGATGCGGTAGTGGTCGGTGGTGTCGTAGCCGTGGGTGCGTGCGGCGAAGATCGGCCCGAGCGCGATGCCGGAGGCGCCCAGTTCTATCGCGTGGTCGAACCATGCGACGAGGCGCCGCAGCCGGTGCTGGTGCGCGTCCGGGGCGGCGGGGGCCGGAAATGCGCCCACGAAACCCAGCGGGTAGACGTGCCACCAGATCACGTGCTCGACCCAGGCCGGCTCGCTCACCGGGCCCGCCCGCTACCCGGTGGCCGCCAACGTGTGCGCGGTCGAGATCGCTTGGGCGACACCGGCGACGATCGCGGCGGCCTTCAGCGCCTCCAGGACCGCTTCACGCCCGACGCCGGCCTCCCGCAGCACGTGCTCGTGGGAGCTGACGCAGTGCTCACATCCGTTGATCGACGACACGGCGAACGACCACAGTTCGAAGTTGGCCTTCTCGACCCCCGGGTTGCCGATGATGTTCATCCGCAACCCGGCACGCAGGTCGTCGTATTTGCCGTCCAGAAAACCGCGACCGCGGTAGAACACGTTGTTCATGCCCATGATCGACGCGGCACCCAATGCCGCCTGATACGCGTCAGCGGACAATTCGTCGGCCGCCTCAGCGCCAATCTCGGTCAGCACCTGGGCATTTCGCGTTGCCGCCGCACTGGCCAACAAGGTGCCCCACAACTGCTCGGTGTCGAGCACGGTGGTGCGGCTGATGGAGCCGAGGTTGAGCTTGAGGTCCTTGGCGTATTCCGGCAGTGACTCTTTGAGGTTGTCGAGACTCATCAGGTCCTCCGATCAGGCCGATGCCTTCAGCAGCTCTCCGGCGTCCAGCGTGGGGTCGCCTTTACGCCAGTTGCAGGCGCAAAGCTCGTCTGACTGCAGTGCGTCGAGCACGCGCAGCACCTCGTCGACGTTGCGGCCCACCGATCCGGCGGTCACCGACACGAACTGGATTTCGTTGTTCGGGTCGACAATGTAGGTGACACGGTCGGCGACGCCGTCTTTGTTCAGCGCGCCGGTGGCCTCCACCAGTTCCCGCTTGAGGTCCGAAAGCATCGGGAAGGGCAGCTTTTTTAGGTCGTCGTGCTGGGCACGCCACTGGAAGTGCACGAACTCGTTGTCGACGGAGACGCCGAGAACCTGGGCATCGCGGTCGATGAACTCGTCGTTGAGCTTGCCGAAGGCGGCGATTTCCGTGGGGCAGACAAAGGTGAAGTCCTTGGGCCAGAAGAACACGACCCGCCATTTGCCCGCGAAGTCGTCGCTGGAGATGGTGGTGAAGTAGTCCTCGGGCTGCTGAGCGTCGACCTTGGAGAGGTCTCCACCGATCAACGCCGTCAGCGTGTAGGCCGGGAACTGGTCGCCGATTGTCAACAATGCCATGTCGCTCCTCCAGTCAAATTGGATTTAGTCAAAATACCTGCTGCCACCATCTTGCCCGACCCACACTTTAAATGAAAGGTGATATTTCCCACTATACTGATAGGTATGACCGATAAGACTTATCAGCCGACGATAGCCGGACTACGCGCGTTCGTAGCAGTTGCCGAGAAGCGCCATTTCGGCAGCGCCGCAACAACTCTCGGGATCAGCCAGTCGACTTTGTCGCAAGCGCTCTCGGCCTTGGAGGCGGGCCTCGGCGTCAAGTTGGTGGAGCGGTCTACCCGACGGGTACTTCTAACGACCGAGGGCAGCGCGCTGCTATCCCAGGCCCAGGCCGTGATCGACGCGGCGACGGCGTTCACCGCGGCGGCCGCCGGGTCCACCGATCCGCTGCGGGGCACCATCCGGCTGGGACTGATTCCCACGGTGGCGCCCTATGTGTTGCCGACGTTGCTCGCCGGTCTCGGCGATCGACTGCCGGGGTTGTCGTTACGCGTGATCGAGGACCAGACCGAACGGCTGCTGACCGGGTTGCGCGAGGGGTCGGTGGACGCGGCACTGATCGCGTTGCCGGCCGAAGCCGCCGGCATGAGCGAGATCCCGCTGTACGACGAAGATTTCGTGCTGGCGCTGCCATCCGGCCATCCGCTGGCCGGCAAGAAGCGGGTGCCGCCGGCGGCGCTCGCCGAGTTGCCGTTGCTACTGCTCGACGAGGGACACTGCCTACGAGATCAGGCACTCGACATCTGTCGCAAAGCCGGTGTGCACGCCGAACTGGCCAACACTCGGGCTGCGTCATTGGCCACCGCCGTGCAGTGCGTCGCCGGCGGGCTGGGCGTGACGTTGATTCCGCAGAGCGCGGTGCCCGTCGAGACCAAACGCAGCCGACTGGACCTGGCGTATTTCGCCGTGCCCCGGCCCGGCCGTCGCATCGGCTTGGTGTTCCGCGCATCCAGCGGACGCGAAGGCCCCTACCGGCAGCTCGCCGGGTTGATCAGCGAACTGCTCGTCGCCGACCAGCGAGTTCGTCCGGTGG
>NZ_JBYCLD010000307.1:0-3567 GCF_057473725.1 Mycobacterium sp. TH-M11
CCGGCTGCCAGTCCGGCGGCAACGGCCGCGGCACCCAGTCGGTGAACAGCTGCGGCCAGGTGCCGTCTTCGATGACAGCGTCCAGGCCGGAGTTCAGTGCCGAGATCAGCGCCTGGTTTCCCTTGGCCACCGCGTACGCCTCGAAGCCGGCCGGGCTGAAGGTGTAGCCGACGATCTGCGCCGGATCGCCCGGCTTCAACAGGTTCAGCGCGGTCAGCGACGGCGCCACCCAGGCGTCGACCTGGCGGCTTTTCAAGCTGGCGTACAGCGTGACCGAGTCGGGGAACCGCACCGGTTCGACTTCCAGTGCGTCGACGGCGTAGGCGTCTTCGACAGTGCCCTGAACTACCGCGATGCGCTGGCCGCTGGTCAGGGCATCGAATCCGGTGATCCCGGATCCGGCCGGGACCACCAACGCCATGTAACCGAAGTCGTAGCCGTTGGTGAAACCGACGGTGCGGCGGCGCTCGTCGGTGGCGTTGATCGACGCCGACCCGACGTCGAAACGTCCCGATTCCACCTGGGCCAGCAGGCCGAAGAAGTCGGTGCCGACGAAGTGCACCCGCAGACCCAACTTCTTGGCGATGGCCCGCAGCAGTTCATTGTCGAACCCGCTGTAGCGGCCCCGGGCATTGATGCAGTTCGTCGGGGGGCTTTCGGACTGCGTGCCGACCGTGAGCACCCCGGGGGTGCCCAGCCCCAGTTTGGTCACGTCAATCGAACTCAGCGGTTCGACGCCGGCCGTGGTGTATTTGTCCTCGCGTGGCCACTTGGCGTTGGCCAGTTTGACCGGCAACGCGACGGCGGCCTGCTCCCCGGGCGGGGTGCACAGGTCCGGGGCGGCCCCGGCCGACGGCATCGCCGCCATACCGCCCACGATCATGCACGTGGCGATGAACGCCGCGAGCCTTATTGCTGATCGCGCCATCGGCACAACGCCTCGACGGCGGACAGGTCGTAGTCGGGGCCGCTGCTGCCGATGGTCAGCAGGCTCACCCCGAGGCGGGTCAAGGCGTCGGCTTCGGCCAGCAATTCGGCCACGGTGCCGTGCGTCTGGTCACCGCCCAGCGCCGCAGAGTGCTCGATCGTGGCGGGGTCGCGTCCGACCGCGGCGCAGTGCTGCGCCAGCACAGCTGCCTTGTGCGGGTAGCTGTCGGCGTCGGCGAAGCTGTGCCACATGTCAGCGTGCTCGGCGACCAGGCGTAGCGTCTTGCGCTCCCCGCCACCCCCGATCAACAGGGGGATCGCGCGAGTCGGCGGCGGATTCAGCTGGGCCAGGCGGGTTTTGACCCGCGGCAATGCAAGGGCCAAGTCGTCGAGGCGGCTGCCCGCGGTGCCGAACTCATAACCGTATTCACGGTAATCCCGGTGTTTCCAGCCCGCGCCGATGCCCAGGATCAGCCGGCCGTCGCCGATGTGGTCGACGGTGCGGGCCATGTCGGCCAGCAGCTCCGGGTTGCGATAGGAGTTGCAAGACACCAGCGCACCGATCTGGATGCGCGAGGTCTGCTCGGCCCAGGCGGCCAGCATGGTCCAGCACTCGAAGTGCGGTCCGTCGCGGTCGCCGTAGAGCGGGAAGAAATGGTCCCAGTTGAAGGCGATGTCCACACCCAGGTCTTCGCAGCGCCGGACCGCGGCGCGGATGGCACCGTAGTGCGCCGCGTGTTGGGGCTGCAATTGCACCGCGATGCGGGTGGGTCGCGCCATCCCGCCACCTTATCCCCGGAATTGTCGGATTGATGCGGCGCTTCCAGCTTCGCCTCTCCTCCGTCGAGCCTCGCTGAACCGCCAGGTATCAGGCGAGTGAACCGACGGGTTCATGCCGGTATCAGGCGAGGGTCATGCGAAGTAGCTCGACCAGCACGCGAGGCCGATCACTTTGCACGGAGTGACCGGCGCCGTCCACCACGTGGGTGGTCAGCCCCGGCGAGCGTTGCGTGTACTCGGCGACGTCGTCGGCGGTCACGAAGAACGAATCGCCGCCGCGGATCAAGGTGGTCGGCGCGGTGATCGCCGAGACGTCGGCCCACAGTTCGGTGAAGTCGCCGACGGAGCGGATGGTGTCGTAGCGCCACGTCCAACTGCCGTCCGGCAACCGACGGGTGTTGTGGAACACCCCGCGTCGCAGTGACGCCAGATCCCGGTGCGGCGCCGCGGCCGTGGTGACGGCCAGCAGCGACTCGAAATCAGGGAAGGTCCGGTCGCCTTGGGCCAATGCCACGGTCCCGCGGTCGGCGGCACTCATCTCGGCATGGCGCTGCAACGCCGACGGCGTCACATCCACAATCGCCAACCGGCGCACCAGCTCGCCGGCGGTGGCCGCCAGGTGGATCGCGGTCAGCCCGCCCAGGGACATGCCGACCACCAACTCGGCATCCGGCGCCAGCTCCTGCAGCACGGGCGTCAGAGTGGCGGCATTGCGCTGCGGTGAGTAGTCGCCGTCCTCGCGCCACGCCGAACGGCCATGGCCGGGCAGGTCCACCGCCAGCGCGGGCTCGCCGAGCCCGAGGATGACGGTGTCCCAGGTGTGAGCGTTCTGCGCACCGCCATGCAGGAACACCACCCGCGGCGGTGCCGAACCCCAGCGCAGCGCACTGACTTCACCGGTATCGATCCGCTCCACATCGGGCAACGGGCCGGCCAGACCGGCCTGCTCGGCGTTGCCCGCCAATAGGGCGAACTCCGAGAGGCCGGCCAGCTCGTCGTCAGTCATGTTCGGCGCAGAGTCGGCGTCTAGCCGACGATGAATTCCTCGAGCTGGGCGCGCGCGACGTCATCGGCCAGCTGCTTGGGCGGGCTCTTCATCAGGTACGCCGACGCCGGCAGGATCGGTCCGCCGATGCCGCGGTCCTTGGCGATCTTGGCGGCCCGCACGGCGTCGATGATGATGCCGGCCGAGTTCGGCGAGTCCCACACCTCGAGCTTGTACTCCAGGTTCAGCGGTGCGTCACCGAAGGCGCGGCCCTCCAGCCGCACGTAGGCCCACTTGCGGTCATCGAGCCAGGCGACGTGGTCGCTTGGTCCGATGTGGACGTTCTTGTCCTCGACCTTGCCGGCCAGCGAGCCGGTCAGGTTGGAGGTGACGGCCTGGGTCTTGGAGACCTTCTTGGACTCCAGGCGCTCACGCTCGAGCATGTTCTTGAAGTCCATGTTGCCGCCGACGTTGAGCTGGTAGGTGCGGTCGAGGGTGACCCCGCGGTCCTCGAAGAGCTTGGCCATCACGCGGTGGGTGATGGTGGCGCCGACCTGGCTCTTGATGTCGTCGCCGACGATCGGCACGCCGGCGTCGGCGAACTTCTTGGCCCACACCGGGTCGGAGGCGATGAACACCGGCAGCGCGTTGACGAAGGCCACATTGGCGTCGATGGCGCACTGGGCGTAGAACTTGTCGGCCTCTTCCGAACCCACCGGCAGGTAGGAGACCAGCACGTCAACCTTGGCCTCGCGCAGCGCGGCGACCACGTCCACAGCCTCGGCGTCGGAAACCTCGATGGTCTCGGCGTAGTACTTGCCGATGCCGTCCAGGGTCGGGCCGCGCTGCACGATGATGTTGGTCGGCGGCACGTC
>NZ_JBYCLD010000308.1:0-1563 GCF_057473725.1 Mycobacterium sp. TH-M11
GGTCGGTGCTTCGGTTCAGGGCACGGCGGTACAGCTCCTCGGAGTCGTCTGGCTCGATCGCGAGGCGCTCCAGCACCTCGGCCAGCAGCAGCGCTCCGGTGGCGTAGATGGCCACCGAGACGTTCGGGGACGCGCAGGGATGGATGTGGAACGGCATGTCGGAGCAGAAATGCATGGCCTCGTTGAACAGGATGCGCGACTCGACCCGCTCGAAATCCGTGTGCAAGATATCGGCGATGCGGCCCCGCATCAGCTGATGCAACTCGTTGTACACGTCTTCCAGCTGCGGCGAGGTGAGGGTGAGCTCGACGACGGCGGTGTCACCGGCCACCGAGTGGGTCACCTGGTGCCGACCCTCGTGCAGCAGGTCGTAATGCCCGTTGTAGCTGTGGGAGAGTTTGCCCAGGTCATAGTAGATGTCGCAGACCGGGTAGCCGCGCGGATCGACCAGCCAGAATTTTTTCGACTCCTGGTCGTAAAGGATGTTCTCCAAGTGCAGATCGCCGTGGATGTGCGGCGACACGCCCTCCGGCGTGAGTTCGGCGACCGCGTTGGCGTCGTGCTCCAGCTGCAGCAGCATTGCCGGGACATTGGGAATGACCCGCCCGTTGATTTGCAGTCGGCGGCTGCGTATCAGCGGGGCGAAACCGGGGTCCAGGTCGACGGTGACCGCGAGCCGATTCCACACCCTGGTGAAGTGGTAATCCCGCAGGTAGTTCGCCGGTGTCGCAGTCGCATGCCGGCGATACGCCTGGTTGTATTCGTAGTCGAGCACCTGTTCGAGCACTGACGCGGCGTGCCGCGGGGTGATCTGGAGGTTCAGCAGCAGGTCACGAAGGCTCGGGTGACCGACATACTCCAGCCCGAGGCGGGTGGAATGGGCTTCCACATCAGAGAACAGCATCTCGGGGTAGCTGTCGCGCAGCGCTCGTGGAAGGCCGGCGTAGAACCGTGCCTCGTCGCGCAGCTTCGTCGAACCGCGACCGGTGGCTTGCTTGCGAAAGTACGGCTGTACACCGGATTTCGCGAACGATCCGCCGACTCGGACCGCATCGTTGGCCGTGACTCCTTCAAAGTCGTACCGGTGCAGCTTCTTAATGTCGGTGAGCTTGCGCAGGCCGTCCTCGAAATCCCGGTGGTTTCGGTGATTGAGCTGCAACACATCAGCCCGTGCCAGCCGGGCGGCGATGATCCGGCCGTCGACGCCGGAGTTCCAGGCGATGAAATGCGCCGGGAGCCGCGCTGACCGCAAAGTCAGCAGCCGAATCACCGACGGTGTCAGTTGTCCCTCGGAGCAGATCACCACCACGTCGTCCGGGGCATCGCCATCCGGTAGTCCGCTCTGATCCTGAAAGCGGTCCAGCAGGTCGTTGAGATCGTCCTCAGCGCCCAGGTCTATCACCTGATCGATGCCGTACCACTGCAGCCAGGTCCGGGTGGTTTCGGTCAGATCGTCCAGATCGCACCCGCGGCGCCGCTCGTCAACGATTATCCCGAGCATGTGCGGGTGGCCTCGAACACCCGGGCGGAGACCGGATTGATCACGGTTGTCTCGTCCTGTTC
>NZ_JBYCLD010000309.1:0-6670 GCF_057473725.1 Mycobacterium sp. TH-M11
GCCAAATACTGCCGATACCGCGACGTCGCGTAGGTTCGTCGTCGTGATCAACCTGGCTTATGACGACAAGGGGACAGGGGAGCCCGTCCTTTTCATCGCCGGCCGCGGCGGACTGGGACGTACCTGGCACCTGCACCAGGTGCCGGCATTTTTGAACGCCGGCTACCGAGTCATCACGTTCGACAACCGCGGGGTCGGTGCGACCGCGAGCGCCGACCAGTTCACCACCGAGAGCATGGTCGCCGACACCGCGGCGCTGATCGAGCAGCTCGGCATCGGGCCGGTGCGCATCGTGGCGGTGTCAATGGGCTCCTTCATCGCCCAGGAGTTGATGCTGGCCCGGCCCGAGCTGGTGAGTCAGGCGGCGCTGATGGCCACCCGCGGCCGGCTGGACAAGGCGCGCGACTTCTTCCGCGCTGCCGAGGACGAGCTGGCCGCGTCCGGCGTGCAGATCCCGACCTCCTACGACGCGAAGATTCGGCTGCTGGAGAGCTTCTCGCCCAAGACGCTCAGCAACGACGAGGCCGTGGCCGAGTGGATCAGCATGTTCACCATCTGGCCGATCAAAATCACGCCCGGCATCGTGCGGCAGGGCTGGATCTCGCCGCAGGGCAACCACCTGCCCTCCTACGGCGGTATCCACACGCCGACGCTGGTGCTCGGCTTCGCCGACGACGTCGTAACCCCTCCGCACCTGGGCAAAGAGGTCGCCGACGCTATCCCCGGCGCCAAATACCAGCTGATTGCCGACACCGGACATCTCGGCTTCCTGGAACGGCCCGAGGTGGTCAACGCCGCGATGCTCAAGTTCTTTGCCAGCATGGGGTTTTAACGCGCCGAGTGTGCGGTTCAGGCGCGCAGATTCCTCGTTTTCGCCGCCCCAAGCTGCACGCTCGGCGAACCTCTAGGCTGGAGCGGTGAATCCCTCGACGGCACAGGCTCGCATTGTCGTCGACGAACTGGTCCGCGGCGGCGTCCGCGACGTGGTGTTGTGCCCGGGCTCGCGCAACGCCCCGCTGGCGTTTGCGCTGCAGGACGCCGACCGCGCCGGCCGACTGCGGCTGCACGTCCGTATCGACGAGCGGACCGCCGGATTCCTGGCCGTCGGTCTGGCGATCGCCGCGGGCGCGCCGGTCTGCATCGCGATGACCTCGGGCACCGCGGTGGCCAACCTCGGCCCGGCCGTGGTCGAGGCCAACTACGCGCGGGTGCCGCTGATCGTGCTGTCGGCCAACCGGCCCTACGAAATGCTCGGCACCGGTGCCAACCAGACCATGGAGCAGCTGGGCTACTTCGGCACCCAGGTTCGCGCCACGATCAGCCTCGGGCTGGCCGAAGACGCGCCGGACAAAATGGACGCGCTCAACGCGACCTGGCGATCGGCCACCTGCCGCGTCGTGGTGGCCGCGACCGGAGCGCGCAGCGCCAACGCCGGGCCGGTGCACTTCGACATTCCGCTGCGCGAGCCGCTGGTGCCCGACCTCGAGCCGGGACCCATTCCGCCGGGCCGGCCGGGCGGCAAGCCCTGGACCCTCACCCCGGCGGTCAGCTTCGACCAGCCGCTGGATATCGATCTCAGCCTCGACACCGTCGTCATCGCCGGCCACGGCGCCGGCGAGCGGCCCGAGCTGGCGGCGTTGCCCACAGTCGCCGAGCCCACTTCATTTTCGGGCTGCCGCCCG
The DNA here is from genome assembly GCF_057473725.1 of Mycobacterium sp. TH-M11. Taxonomy (NCBI): domain Bacteria; kingdom Bacillati; phylum Actinomycetota; class Actinomycetes; order Mycobacteriales; family Mycobacteriaceae; genus Mycobacterium; species Mycobacterium sp. TH-M11. The sequence continues at coordinate 1,683 of NZ_JBYCLD010000309.1, forward strand.
CCAAACCCGCTGCATCCCCTGGCGCTGCCGCACCTGTGCCCGCAGCAGGTGATCATGCTGGGCCGGCCCACCCTGCACCGGCCGGTGTCGGCGCTGCTGGCCGACGCGAAAGTGCCGGTGTACGCGCTCACCACCGGGCCGCGCTGGCCCGACGTCTCGGGCAACTCGCAGGCCACCGGCACCCGCGCCGTCACCACCGGCACGCCGACTCCCGGGTGGCTGGCCCGCTGCGCCGAACTCAACGGCCGCGCCGTCGCCGCGGTGCGCGAGCAACTCGCGGCGCAGCCGCTGACCACCGGTCTGCACGTGGCCGCCGCGGTGACCGACGCGCTGCGCCCCGGCGACCAGTTGGTGCTGGGTGCGTCCAACCCGGTGCGCGACGTCGCATTGGTCGGCCTCAACCAGCAGGGGATCACCGTCCGATCCAACCGCGGGGTGGCCGGCATCGACGGCACGGTGTCGACCGCGATCGGGGCGGCGCTCGCGCATGACCCGACCGGCGGGCGGACCGTCGCGCTGATCGGCGACCTGACCTTCGTCCACGACAGCTCCGGCCTGCTGATCGGACCGACCGAGCCGGTGCCCGCCGACCTCACCATCGTGGTGTCCAACGACAACGGCGGCGGCATCTTCGAACTGCTCGAGCAGGGCGATCCGCGGTTCTCCGACATCTCCGCCCGCGTGTTCGGCACCCCGCACGACGTCGACGTCGGCGCGCTCTGCCGGGCCTACCACGTCGACAGCCGCCAGATCGAGCTCGGCGACCTGGCCGGCGCGCTCGACGAGCCGGCGGCCGGCATGCGGGTGCTGGAGGTCAAGGCGGACCGGTCGTCGTTGCGGCAGCTGCACGCCGCCATCAGGGCCGCTCTGTGACGCGTCTGACCGGCGCCCTGGCGGTCGCGAAAACCTGGTCGCGCCTGTTGATCCAGGGTCGCAGTGGCGATTTCCCCGCAACCCGCGGGCATCACGCGGTGCGCCTGGCGCGCATCACCGTGCTGATCATCGCCGGCCTGGTGACACTGCAGTCGGTGCTACTGGTGGCCGGGGCCGTGCGCGACGACTTCGCGATCACCCACAACATGGGCGTCGCGGAGGCCGAAGTGCTCGACGCGGGCTCCCGTCGCTCGACCATCGAGTTCGTCACCCCGGAGCGGATCACCTATCGGCCCGAGCTCGGCGTGCTGTACCCGTCCGAATTGGCGACGAGCATGCGGATTTATGTGGAGTACGACAAGAGAAACCCCAATTTGGTTCGGGTGCAACACCGTAACGCCAAGCTCGCGATCATTCCGGCAGGGTCGATTGCCGTGGTGGGCTGGTTGGTCGCCGCGGCGGCGTTGGCCGGTCTGGCGTGGGTGGACAACCGCCTCGTGGCCAAGACGCCCAGCTAGGACCGCATTCTCAGAGTCCTCTTTGGGTCAGAGTTCGTGTAGCGTACGCCCGTCGGTAACCCTATCGACAGGCGGCGCTGCCACCGTGGTGGTGTGCGAGTAGCGATTGTCGCGGAATCCTTTCTCCCGCACGTCAACGGCGTGAGCAATTCCGTCGTCCGTACACTCGAGCATCTGCGCCGCACCGGCCATGAAGCACTTGTCATCGCGCCCGATACTCCGCACGGCGAACAGCCCGCGGATCGTGTCCACGACGGTATCCGGGTGCATCGGGTGCCGTCCGCGATGTTCCCCAAGGTGACCACCCTGCCGCTGGGATTGCCGCTGCCGCGAATCCTGCGGGTGATGCGCGGGTTCGAGCCCGACGTCGTGCATCTGGCCTCGCCGGCCCTGCTCGGCTGGGGCGGTGTGCGGGCGGCCCGCCGACTCGGCGTGCCGACCGTCGCGGTGTATCAGACCGACGTGCCCGGCTTCGCGGCCAGTTACGGGATCGGCGCAGGCGAGCGGGCCGCGTGGGCATGGTTCCGGCACCTGCACAAGCTCGCCGACCGCACCTTGGCGCCGTCCACGGCGACGATGGAATCACTTGTTGCACATGGTATCCCGCGGGTGCACAAGTGGGCCCGCGGCGTCGACATGATCGGTTTCGCGCCATCGGCCCGTGACGAGGCGCTGCGCGGGCGCTGGTCGCCGGATGGCAAGCCGATCGTCGGCTTCGTGGGGCGACTGGCACCGGAGAAGCACGTCGAGCGGCTCATCGCGCTGGCCGCAGCCGGCGACGTCCAGGTCGTCATCGTCGGTGACGGAGTCGACCGTGCCAAGCTGCAATCGGCCATGCCCGCGGCGGTTTTCACCGGCGCGCTCTACGGCGACGAACTGGCCGCGGCATATGCCAGCATGGACGTCTTCGTCCACGCCGGCGAGCACGAGACCTTCTGCCAGGTGGTCCAGGAGGCGCTGGCGTCCGGGTTGCCGGTGATCGCTCCCGACGCCGGCGGGCCACGCGACCTGGTGACGCCGTATCGCACCGGATTGCTGCTGCCCGTCGAGGAATTCGAGGCACAACTGCCACAGGCCGTCGCGCACCTGGTCGAGGAGCGGCAGCGTTACGCGGTGGCTGCCCGCCGCAGCATCCTGGACCGCGGTTGGCCCGCCATCTGCGACGAGCTTTTGGGACACTATGAAGCTGTGCTGTCGCCGATTGCCCGCGCGCGCATGACGCGTCGGCAGCATGCGCAGGGACAGTGACCTGCCCGTAGCGGTAGGTTTGAGGGTGTGAACCGCGCGACGCTGGACAAAGACCCTCGTGAAGTCGCGTCGATGTTCGACGGCGTGGCCCGCCGCTATGACATCACCAACACCGTGCTGTCGTTGGGCCAGGACAGATATTGGCGGCGTGCCACCCGCAGGGCGCTCGACAGCGGGCCGGGAGAGAAGGTGCTCGACCTGGCCGCCGGCACCGCGGTGTCGACGGTCGAGCTGGCCGCCTCCGGGGCTTGGTGCGTGGCTGCCGACTTCTCGGTCGGGATGCTCGGCGCCGGCCACGCCCGCCTGGTTCCCAAGGTCGCCGGCGACGCAACCCGATTGCCGTTCGGTGACAACGTGTTTGACGCGGTGACCATCAGCTTCGGTTTGCGCAACGTGGCCCAGCGCGGTGACGCGTTGCGTGAAATGGCTCGGGTGACGCGGCCCGGCGGACGGCTGGTGGTGTGCGAGTTCTCCACTCCCACCAGCCGGTTGTTCGCCACGGCCTACAAGGAGTATCTGATGAAGGCGCTGCCGCGGGTGGCCCGCGCGGTGTCGAGCAATCCGGAAGCCTATGTCTACCTTGCGGAATCGATTCGGGCCTGGCCCGACCAGTCGGATCTGGCGCACCAGATCTCGGCCGCCGGGTGGTCGGCGGTGCGCTGGCGCAACCTCACCGGCGGCATTGTCGCCTTGCACGCGGCGCATAAGGCACACGAAAAACCGGTCAGCTGAACGGCTTTCGGTGATCCAGTAGCCGGGACATCCGTCCGCCGCCGCGCCATGTCCGCGCCACCCAGTCGGCGTCGTCGTCGGTGACCAGGTTGCCCATCACCCGCACCGCGATGCCCATCAGCGTCGAGGAGCGCATCGCGACCGGCCCGGTGGCGGGCAGAAACCGCGGGAACGTCAGCAGCAATCCCAGTCGACGGGCCACCGAAAATCCACGCCCATAGTGGGATTGGAGCACATGCGGCCACGCCTTGGAGAGATCGCCGGAGCCCAGCATCTCCGCCGCCAGCCGCCCGGTCTCCAGCCCGTAGTCGATCCCCTCGCCGTTGAGTGGGTTGACGCAGGCCGCGGCGTCACCGATCAGCATCCAGTTGCCGCCCGCCACACCGGAGACCGCGCCACCCATCGGCAGCAGCGCCGACGACATCGCGCGGGGTCGACCCTCGAAGCCCCACTCCTGGCGGCGCAGGTCGGTGTAGTGCGACATCAGCGGCCGCAAGGCCAACTCGGCCGGCCGTTTGATCGTCGACAGGGCACCGACGCCGATGTTGACCTCGCCGTTGCCCAGCGGGAAGATCCAGCCGTAGCCGGGCAGCACCGCGCCGTCGGGCGAGCGCAGCTCCAAATGTGAGGTGAGCCAGGGGTCGTCGCTGCGCGGCGTGGTCAGGTAGCCGCGGGCCGCGATGCCGTACACCGTCTCCTGATGCCAGCGCCGGCCGAGCACCCGGCCCAGGGTCGAGCGGGCTCCGTCGGCGACGATCAGTTCCCGGCAGCCGACCTGGCTGCCGTCGGACAGCGTTACCGACGTGACGCGCCCAGCTGGATCATGCTGGGCATCAACGGCTTTGACTCCGAGCCGCATGCGGGCACCGGATTCCTCGGCGACTTTGCGGATCCGCTCGTCCAATTCGACACGCGCCACGGCGCTGCCGGTCGACGGAAACGACGGTCCGGGCCAGGCCACTTCGACCTCGCCGCCGAAGCCGCTCATCCGCAAGCCGCGATGCCGGATCCGGGCGTCGAGCCACTCGCCGAGCCCGAGGCGTTCGAGTTCGGCGACCGCCCGCGGCGTCAGCCCGTCACCGCAGGCCTTGTCGCGCGGGAAGGCGGCCGCGTCGATGACCAACACCTCGCGACCAGCCCGTGCGGCCCACGCGGCGGCCGCCGACCCGGCCGGTCCGGCGCCCACGACCACCACGTCGGCAGGGGAGTCCATGCTCACCAGTATGTTGGTTGGGTGAGGACTCCGGAAACGGTAGTGGCGGGCATCGATCTCAGTGCCATCGGGGACGCCGAATTCGCCACCGGCGTGCGCGACGGTGTGGCCCGCATCGAGCAACTGATGGAGACCGAGCTACGCGGGTCCGACGACCTTATGACCGACGCCGTGCTGCATCTGTTCGAGGCCGGCGGCAAACGCTTCCGTCCCCTGTTCGCGGTGCTGTCGGCGCAACTGGGGCCGCATCCTGACAGTGACGAGGTTGCCATTGCCGGCGCCGTCATCGAGCTGGTGCACCTGGCCACGCTGTATCACGACGACGTGATGGACGAGGCGCAGGTGCGCCGCGGCGCTCCCAGCGCCAACCTGCGGTGGAGCAACAACGTCGCGATCCTGGCCGG
>NZ_JBYCLD010000310.1:0-7280 GCF_057473725.1 Mycobacterium sp. TH-M11
CGACGACGTTGAGCGCACGCACCGAGCCGGTCATTGCGTCGAATCCGGTTGCCAGCACCAGCGCATCCAGATCGTAGTGGGCGGCCGAGGTCGTCACCCCGGCAGAATCCATCCGCTCGATCGGCGTCACATTCAGGTTGACCAATGTCACGTTGTCGCGGTTGAACGTCTGAAAGTAGTTGTCGTCGGTACAGATCCGCTTGGCGCCGATCGGGTGATCGGTCGGGATCAGCCAGTCGGCCGTTTGTGGATCGTCGACGACGGCCCGGATCTTTCGCTCCCAGAAAGCCCGTGCGGTGTCGTTGGCCCGGATATCGGTCAATTGGTCGGGGAAGGTCTTGCTGAACAGCACACCTCCGAGCTGCCAGCGCTTTTCGTAGGCAGCCTGACTTTCCTGCTCGGACACCTCGAGTGCCGAACGCGGATGTGGTTGATGCGGTGAACCACCGCCGCTGGCCATTGACAGCCGGCGACGCTCGGCGTAGCCGGCCTTCTGCTTACGCCGAGTCTCCTCGGTGAGTCGGGTGTTGCCCGCCGGGATGCTGAAGTTGGGAGTGCGCTGGAACACGTAGAGCTGGCTTGCCTGTTCGGCGATGCATGGAATCACCTGGATGCCAGACGATCCGGTGCCGATCACGCCGACCCGCTTACCGGTGAAGTCGACGCCGTGATGCGGCCAGTGCGCGGTGTGATAGACGTCGCCGCCGAACGAGTCCAGTCCGTCAATGGGTGGGATGTTCGCATTCGACAACGGTCCGACCGCGACGACAACAAAACGAGCGGTCATCGATGCGCCTGCCTCGGTGCGTATTTCCCAGCGCAGGGCGTCCTGGTCGAGAATCGCATCGGTCACGCGGGTACCCAAGGTGATGTGAGGTCTGAGGTCGTACCGATCGGCCACGTGGTTGAGATACCGCAGAATTTCCGGCTGACTCGCGTACTTCTCGCTCCAGTCCCACTCTTGCTGGAGTCGGTCGTCAAAAGAGTACGAGTAGTCCACGCTTTCGACGTCGCATCGCGCGCCCGGGTAGCGGTTCCAGTACCACACCCCGCCGACGCCGTCGGCCGCCTCGAGCAGCCGCACGGTCAGGCCGTCGCGGCGTAGCCGGTGCAGTGCGTAAAGCCCGGCGAACCCCGCACCTATCACCACTGCGTCGACGTCCCGGGTCATAGCGCCGACGGTACGGGGCGCCCTGCGTGGCGGCCGCAGATCGTCCCGCTCTGCGGGAATTGCCGCCCCGTAGCGCCACCTGTTGTGGTTGCCTGAACCCATGCCGGCCGCGGATGCCTGGGATCACCAGGTCGACTTCCTCGTCGTCGGCAGCGGCTGCGCAGGTCTGACCGCGGCGCTCACCGCGCACGCGCACGGCCTGGACACCCTCGTCGTCGAAAAGTCCGCAGTGTACGGCGGCAGCACCGCGCTGTCCGGGGGCAACATCTGGATTCCCAACAACCCGACACTCAAGCGCGAAGGCCTGGCCGACTCCCGCGACGATGTGCGCAGCTACCTCGACGCCGTGATCGGGACGCGAGTTCCGGGCGCCAACGTCGACGCGTTCATCGACAACGGTCCGTCGGCTATGACGTTCCTCGAGGACGCCAGCCCGCACCTGCGGTTCCAGTGGTGCACGGGCTATTCGGACTACCACCCCGAGCAACCCGGTGGACGGGCCAGGGGACGCACTATCGAGCCGCTGCCCTTCAATCTGAAGGAGCTCGGCGACGACGAGCAGTGGCTGCGGCCTGCGGCGCTGGCCACACCCGGCGGATTGTTCGTGACCTCAAAGGAATTCGCTCGGCTGAACATGGTGATGCGTACCTGGTCGGGTCGCCGCGCCGCCATGCAGACGGTCCGGCGAGCAGTCAAGGGTCTCGTTCTGCGCCGGCATATGGACACTCTCGGCCGAGCCCTGATCGGTCGACTGCGGCTTGCCGTCAAGGACGCGAACATCCCGCTGTGGCTCAACACTGCGCTTCGGTCGTTGACCGTCGACGAGTCCGGAGCCGTTGTCGGCGTGCAGGCCGAGCGCGCCGGTTGCGTCATCCGCATCCATGCCCGCAAGGGCGTGCTGTTGGCCTGCGGGGGTTTCGAACACAACGGCGAGATGCGTAAACAGTTCCTTCGCGACGGCGGCAAGGACAACTACAGCGCCGGCTCGCCAGATAACACCGGCGATGGCATCAATGCCGGCCAAGCAGTCGGTGCAGCAATCGACTTGATGGATGACGCGTGGTGGATGCCGGCGCTCAGACGACCCGACGGGGTGATGAGCGTGCTGGTCTCGGAGCGGTCGATTCCCCGCTCGGTCATCGTTGATCAGTCCGGCCGCCGCTTTGTCAACGAAGCCGCACCCTATGTCACGTTCGTGCATCGGCAACTCGCCGGTGGGCACGATCCGATCTGGTTCGTCTTCGACCGGCGGGCCAAGAATCGTTATCAATTCGGCGGCGTGATGCCCGGCCAGAAGTTTCCCGACGATTGGTTCACGTCGGGGTTGATGCATCGCGCCGACACCCTCGAGGCGCTGGCATCCAGCATCGGTGTGCCGCCGCCGGCGCTGCGCGAAACTATCGCCAGATTCAACGGATTCGCTCGCTGCGGTCACGACGATGATTTCGGGCGGGGCGACAGCGCCTACGACAACTATTACGGCGACCCGACGCTGCCGCATCCGACGATGGACGTTATCGACCGCGCGCCTTACTACGCGGCGCGCATCCAGGCCGGTGATCTCGGGACCAAGGGCGGCCTGGTGTACAACGCCCACGGCCAGGTGTTGCGGGCCGATGGCACGGTGATCGCGGGCCTCTACGCCGCCGGTAACACGTCTTCTGCGGTGATGGGCAACGACTACGCCGGCGCCGGAGCCACCATCGGACCCGCCATGGTGTTCGGATTTATCAGCGCCCGGCACGCAGCGGAAAGCGTTAGTGATGCAGGGTAATTCGACACAACTCGCGGGCGGGAGCGTGCTGATCGACGGCGGGGCCGGAGGTTTGGGCCCGGCATTCGCCGCGGGTTACGGTACCTCGGAATGGAGATCGCAGTCGACGGCGGATGGACTGCGGTTCTGACTTTGAAATATGCAATCCCACAGTGATAGTGGACAGGAGAGCGCGGATGAATCGTTTAGTTGATCACCGGATACTGGTGACTGGCGCCGCATCGGGCATCGGTCAGGCGACCGCGCTGCGTCTGGTGAGTGAGGGCGCCAAGGTGGTCGCCGTCGACATCGCCGCCGACGGACTGCAGAATACCCGCACCAAGGCCGCTGAAGCCGACGGTGGTGAGCGTCTGACCACGCTGGAGATGAACGTCGGTGACGAGCGTTCGGTGATCGAAGGGGTGCGGTCGGCGCTCGACAGCTTGGGCGGGCTGGATTCAGTGGTGAATGCCGCCGGAATTCTGCGTGCGGTCCACACCGAGCAGATGACCTTGGAGCAGTGGAATCAGATCATCGCGGTCAACTTGACCGGGACGTTCCTGGTGGTGCGTGAGACGCTGCCGGCCCTGTTGGAGAATTCGCGCAGCGCGATCGTCAACTTCAGTTCCACGTCGGCGTCGTTCGCGCATCCCTACATGGCGGCGTACGCCGCGAGTAAAGGTGGCGTCCAATCCTTCACCCACGCTTTGGCGTTGGAGTATGCGAGCAAAGGGCTTAGGGCGGTGTGCGTCGCTCCCGGAAGCATCAAGTCCGGCATCACCGATGCCACCGGCGGATACCTTCCGCAGGACGCGGACTGGGGTCTGTTCACCCGACTGATGCCGATCCTGCCCACGACCGAGGAGTCCAGCGGCGCCGGGATGGCCAGCCCGGCCGCGGTCGCCGGCGTCATCGCCATGTTGGTCTCCGATGACGGCGCGTTTATCACCGGCACCGAAATCCGCATCGACGGCGGCACCCACGCGTGAGCCCGCGCCGGCGACGATGCAGAGCGCAGCGATGAGGAGGAGCGGCGCCATCGAACCTAGCTACGAAGACACCTTGCGCGAAATCACCACCGAGGCAGGCGTTCTGCGGTATCACGAGGTCGGCGCGCTCGACGGGCCGGCCTTACTGCTGTTACACGGATCCGGCCCGGGGGTGACGGGCTGGCGGAACTTCCGCGGCGTGCTGGGCGTGTTCGCAGAGTTCTTCCGCTGCCTTGTCCTGGAATTCCCGGGTTTCGGTGTCAGTGACGATTTCGGCGGCCACCCGATGATCACCGCGCTGGATGCGGTGGTGCAGTTTGTCGCGACGCTCGGCCTGGAAACCGCTGACATTATTGGCAATTCGATGGGTGGCGGTGTCGGGATCAACTACGCGATCGCCCATCCGGAACGGGTGCGCCGACTGGTGACCATCGGCGGCATCGGCCGCAATCTGCTCACCGCTGCGCCCGCGGAAGGCATCCGACTGCTCCAGGAGTTCACCGACGCGCCGACCCGCGACGGACTCGTCCGGTGGCTGCATTCGATGGTCTACGACCCGGCCACGGTGACCGAAGAGCTCATCGAGGAGCGGTGGACGCACGCCACCGATCCAGCGACGTTGGCCGGCGCACGCCGGATGTATGGCAAGGAAGCGTTCACGCAGATGATGAACGCGCTTGAGGCTTCGAAAGGACCTCAGCCGTGGGCGATCATGCATCGTGTGCAGGCGCCGACGTTGATCACCTGGGGCCGCGACGACCGGGTCAGTCCGTTGGATATGGCGCTTATCCCGATGCGGACCATCCCCAATGCCGAATTGCACGTGTTTCCCAATTGCGGCCACTGGGCGATGATCGAGGCGAAGGCGGCCTTCGAAAGCGCGGTGTTGGCCTTCTTGTTACGTGAAGAGGTCAGTTGACGCAGGGGACGCCGCCGCCATCGATCGGTGCGCCCCGATCGGGAGTCGGGTCAGTGGAGGTGGTTGTACTGGACTTCCACCCGTAGGTGTCGTAAAGCTTTGCCGGCGTGGTGGATTCGGTCGTCGACTCGTCCTGAGTGGGGACCGAGAAGTTGTCGTCGACGACCACTTCGACGTGACCGAACTGCAGCGTACGGTTCGGCTTGTCGGGTGCGTCGATACCGAGCAGGCTCGCCACTTCGCGGGCGTCGGAGTCGGCGCCCGGCCCGTATTCGACTGTGGTGGAGGTTGGTTCGCCTTTGACCCGGTCGCGGACCGAGCCGGTGGTGTAACCGTCGTGCTTCAACGTGCGGGCCACTTTGGTCGCCAGTCCGCTGACACTGCTGGCGTTCACGACGTCGACCACGGTCGACGGGCTGGGCGCATCGGCGGTCGTCGACGCCGAGGACGACCCGAATGCCGCCGCCACTTCGGCCTTGATTGCCGCCGGGTCGACGATGTTCACGTCCTGGCCGTCGATGTTGTCGTAGCGCACCACGGGCAGGGTCCGGTATTCGACAGATCCCCCTGCCAGCTCGCCCATCTTGCGAAACATGTCTTCGTCCCAGCCCGCCGAGAGCACGACGTCCTTGCGCGCCACCGTCATGAGTTCTTTCAGCTTGCCGATATTGGTGAAGGTGCCAGCGTCCTGGAGTTGATGCATGACAGAGGCCAGGAAAGCCTGCTGGCGGTGTGTCCGGTCCAGGTCACCGTTCTCCAGGCCGTGGCGTTGCCGCACAAAGGCCAGCGCCTGCGCGGCGTCGAGTCGCTGGCGACCCGCGGGGAAATCGGCGCCGGAGTATTCGTCGTAGACGGCGTGTTTGAGGCAGACGTCCACGCCGCCCAGGCTCTTGGCCAGGTCGTAGAAGCCGGCCATGTTGACCTCGGCGAAGTAGTCGATCGGCACCCCGGTCAGCTTCCGTACCGCCTTGAGGGTCGCGGCGCGGGCGGCTTCGCGCCCCTTGGTCTCCAACTCCTTCTGGTTGCTGACGCCCTTGTCGATCATTTTTTGCTCGACGTACTGCTTGGTCAGCCCGTAGGCCTCTTTGATCTTGATGTGGTGGTAGCCGGGTACGCCGTTCCACGCGACCCAGTCGTCGCGCGGGATGGAGAACGCCGACACCCTGTCGTCGGGGCCGATGTGCGCCAGGATCAGCGTGTTGGTGTTGTAGCCGCCGTCGTCGGAGTCGCCGGCGTGCAAGTGCTTCAACAGGCTCCAGGGCAGGTCGTCGCCGTTCTGGTCTTTGCGCGAGTCGAGTCCGATCAGCAGGATGTTCATTCCGTTCCCACTGGACTTCGGGTCCTCAGGGCTCAGTGCCTGTGAGACGGTGATCCCGCTCAGCATGCCGTGTGCCATCCAGTAGCCCGATGCCGTGGTCAGCAAGACGGCCGTGGCGACGAACGCCCCGACGGCATGGGCCAGCGTGCGCCGGCGCTTTGTCGGCGCCGTCGCGCGGTGGCGGTGCTTGGGGTTGGATTGTTGCAGTGCTCCCACCACAATCTCAGCTTGTCGGGGTGAGCGCCGGACCCTGGATGACCTGTATGCGCTCTGATCGGTACGTGGCGTCCAGTATGCGGCAGCATGCTCAATACCGTGGTGTGAGCCAACCAACCGTAACGCCGCGGTTATCGGGTCGAAATGGCGTTGATCTGCGACGATGCGTGCTGACGCCGTTCCTGTGCGGGCGTACCAATTGTGGCCAAATCGTGCCGTTAGAGCTCTAGAATTGCCCCGTCGGCGGCGGGCAGCGCGGCGTGGAAACGACCCTGGGCGGCCGCGGCGGTGCGCTCGGCCACTTCGGGCAGGGGATGGCTGTGGGTGATCAGCAGGCGCGATACCCCCGCCTCGGCGGCAATCGTGCCGGCCTCCTCGCCTGAGGTGTGCCCGCGTTCGGCATTACGGGGCTCCCATGCCTCATGTAGCAGTGTGGCCACACCCGCTACATGTCGGGTGGTCTCCGGGTCGAACTCGGTGTCGGTGCAGTAGGCAACAAGGTCCGCGATGCGAAAGCCGGCCGACGGCAAGGGGTGGCGGGTCTGTTCCCAGGTTTCGATTTCATGACCGGCGAATCCCAACGCGTCGCAGCCCAATTCTGCCCAGCGCGCCGATCCCAGTGGCGAGGTCGTCTGAAGCGGTGATGCGAGCAGTTGTTCTTCGACGATCGATCGGGTGGGCCGGCCGTACGCCATCGAGCCCGGCCCCGCGATGGTGAGTTCCCGGCCGCCCAGCGCTCGAGCGCTGACGAAGCCGAGGCCGGTCACGTGGTCGAGGTGAAAGTGGCTCAGCGCCACGGTCACCTGCTCGACCCCGTCGAGCAGCGCCGGGTTGATCTGTAACGCGCCGAAACCCGTTCCCGCGTCGAGTATTAACGCCTCGGTGCCAGCGGTGATCAGGTAGCAGCTGGTCTG
>NZ_JBYCLD010000311.1:0-22256 GCF_057473725.1 Mycobacterium sp. TH-M11
CTCCGACTTCGGCGTGCACACGGCCGGCCCAGAGCTCGAATTCGTCGGCGCTGAACACGTTGTCCAACGACAGCATTCGCTCCAGGTGATCGGCGGAGGTGAAAGCCGTCGCGAAACCGGCGCCGCCGACGAGTTGGGTAGGCGAATCGGGCGTGCGCAATTCGGGGTGCTCGTCTTCGAGCGCCGAGAGCCGGCGCAGCAGCGTGTCGAAGTCGGCGTCGGAGATGATCGGCGCATCGCGAACGTAGTAGCGGAATTGATGTTCGCGCACCTCATCGGCCAGTTCGCGCCAGGCACGACGCACGTCCGACCCAAGCAGACCGGACCCAGCGGGATCAGCCTCGGGTGCGCTCACGTTGGCAGGCTATCGGAGGGCCCGGACAGGCCAGCGCAGCCCCGTGCGGCTACTCCCGGTAGAGGTCGGGGAAATCCGACTTGAGCGCGCCGAGCTTGGGCAGATCGTTGGCGACAATGTACGGGTTGTTCGGATGCAGGTCGAAGAAGTTCTGGTGGTATGCCTCGGCGGGGAAGAACTGGGCATCCGGCGTCACAGTGGTGACGATCGGCGACGGGAATGCGCCCGACGTGTTCAGCTGGGCGATGTAGGAACGAGCGATCTTCTGCTGGCTGTCGTTCTGCGTGAAGATCACCGAGCGGTATTGCGGGCCGACATCGGGCCCCTGGTAATTGAGCTCGGTCGGGTCCTGGACGACACCGAAGAACACCCGCAACAGCTGACCGAAGGAGACCTGGGTCGGGTCATAGGTGATTCGTACCGACTCGGCATGCTTGGTGGTGCTGGTGCTGACCGTGTCGTAGTCGGCGGTGGCCCGGTCTCCGCCGGCGTATCCGGACGTGGCCGCTGAAACACCCTTGACGTGCTGAAATACACCCTGTACGCCCCAGAAGCAGCCGCCGGCCAACACCGCGGTCTCGGTCGTGTGGGTGCCGGCCGAAGATTCGTCGACGGTGGGCGCCGGAAGTATGCCTGCCGTCGATCCGCTGGCGGCCGGTAGGGCCGGCGACCGGACCAGGAACGCCGCGGCGACAAGGCCGATCACCGCGAACCAACTCGCCAGGACGATTCTTTTGCGCGTAGTTCCGCTGCTGCCAGTCATGTTCCCGCCCTCCCCGTACAACGCCAGGGTATCGCAGCCAGACAACGGGCGTCGGGAAAGTTCTGGGGGTCGAGGATCCCAGCAGCGCAGGTTGATCCCAGCTCAGATGGCATCCGGATCGTCGGCAAAGCCCTCGGCCACCCGGCGGGCCAGGCCGATGGCGGTGCGGGCCCATTCCGGGGTCGCCGCGGCAAGTCCGCACGCGGGCACGATGCCGATGCGATCGCGCAACATCGACCGACTGATGCCAATCCGGTCGGTGATCGACACCACGCCGGTCGCGATCTCCTCCACCGCGGGGCGACCGTTCGGCGCACTGGACGCCACCACACCCAACATGACGACCCGTCCGGAATCGACGAATTCCCCGATCGCATCCAGATCGGCGGGCCGCAACGCGCCAGCATCCACCGAAACAGCGTCGATGTTGCTGCGCTGCAGGATTTTCCAGGGAATCGCTGATGAACAAATGTGGACCGAAACCTCGGCTCCGGCCGCGGACGCGCAGGCGTCGAGGACTGTGACGGCCAGCGACTCGTCGATGGCGGCGATGGGACTCAGCGTGGTCACCCCGGGCAGCTGTCCGGCGACCGCCGCGGGCAGCGACGGCTCGTCGAATTGCACGACCACCGGCGCTCCGAGCCGCCGAGACACCGATGCCCGATGGGCGGCGACCCCCTCGGCCAGCGAGGCGGCGAGGTCGTTGAATGCGCCGGGATCGGTAATCGCACGATGTCCGTTGGACAGTTCGAGTTCAGCGGCCAGCGTGATCGGCCCGGGCGCCTGCACTTTGACCGGTCGCCCGCTGCCGCGCAGGCCGGCGAGTTCCCAAGCCTCTTCGAGCGCATCGACGTCCTCGGCGAGCAGGCTGACCGCCCGTCGAGTCACCGCGCCGGGGCGGCCCGCCACCCGGTAGCCGCGCGAAACGGTGTCGATCGCGATGTCGATGAGCAGTCCACCGGCTCGCCCGATGACGTCGGCGCCCACTCCCCTGGCAGGCAGTTCGACCAGGTGGGCCATTGCCGCACCCAGTTCGCCGACGACGACCTCGGCCGCCGGTCGTGCAGCCGCTCCGGGCCACGACCCGATGCCGGTGGCACATGCGAAAACACTCACCGGGCAACCGTATTCGATCGGTGCGATTACGCTCTGGTCAGGATGACGATAAGACGGACCGCTTTGTGTGCCGTGGCTCTGCTGGCCGCGGCGTGCACTCGCGTGGTGGGCGGCGCCCCGACGTCGGAATCGGGTCTCGCGACCAACGGGTTAGACGTCGGGCGGGTGCTGCTCGACCAGTCTCGGATGCAGGCGATCACCGGCGGCGGCGAGCATCTGACGATCATCCCGTCGATGGACACCGCGTCGCCGGTCGACATCGACACCCTTGCCCAAACCGCCCCGCCGGCGTGCCGGTTCGTCTACGCCGAGACCCTAACGTTCGGACCCGACGTCGAGGCGTTCCACAAGACCACCTTTCAAGATCCACCGCACGGCGGCATCATCTCCGAAGGCGCGGCGGCGTACCACGATCCCGACACCGCGCGGCGTGCGTTCGGGGCGTTGGTGAGCACCGTTGCCAACTGTGCAGGCAGTTCGGCCGGCTACGGCCTGATCGGCGACTGGAACGCCGATGACCGGTCCCTGCAGACCCGACCCGGCAATTGCGGCCGCGATTACCTGCTAAAGGCCGTGGTACTGATGGAAGTCACCTATTGCGGTTTCCCGGACTCGGTGCCGACAATCGTGATCTCCAACCTCGCCGCCAACGTCGCGGGCTAAGCTTCGCGCGCCGAACGTGCACTCAGTCCGAGAAATCGACGCTGGAATCGCACTGAGTGCACATTCGGCGCATCGCGTGACGGCGTCAGGACGCTGCGGCGATGGTGGCGCTGGCGAGCACCTCGTCGCCGTCGGGGTCGCGGCGGTACAGCACCAGCGTCTGCCCCGGCGCCACCCCGCGCAGCGGCGCCCGCAATCGCACCGTCAGCTCATCCCCGGCCACGCTCGCCTGGGCGTCCACGGTTTCACCGTGGGCCCGCACCTGCACCGCGCAGTCGATGGGTCCAGCTGCCGCAGCGCCCGCGGTGAACACCGGTCGGCGGCCCGTCAGCTGCCACACGTCGAGGTCTGCCACCGGACCGACCTGGACGGTGCCGCTGTCGGCGTCGATCGCGGTGACGTAGCGCGGCCGGCCATCCGGACCCGGGCCGGCGATCCCGAGACCCTTGCGCTGGCCGATGGTGAAACCGTGCACGCCGTCGTGGGTGGCCAACACGGCGCCGCCTTGGTCGACCACCGCACCGCGGCGCACCCCGATGCGCTCGCCGAGAAACGCGCGCGTGTCACCGGATGGGATGAAGCAGATGTCATGGCTGTCCGGCTTCTCGGCGACCGACAGGCCACGGCGGGCCGCCTCGGCGCGGATCTGCGACTTGGGCGTGTCGCCGATCGGAAACGCCGCGTGGCGCAACTGCTGGGCGGTCAGCACCGCAAGCACATAGGACTGATCTTTGTCGGTGTCGACGGCCCGGCGCAGACGACCGTCCGCGAGGCGGGCGTAGTGGCCAGTGGCGACCGCGTCAAAGCCCAGCGCCAGGGCCCGGGCGGCCAACGCGGAGAATTTGATGCGCTCGTTGCACCGCACACACGGGTTCGGCGTTTCGCCGCGGGCATAGGACGACACAAAGTCGTCGATGACGTCTTCTTTGAATCTATCCGCGAAATCCCAGACATAGAAAGGTATTTCGAGCACATCAGCGACGCGTCGGGCATCGCCGGCGTCTTCCTTGGAGCAACAGCCGCGCGAGCCGGTTCGCAGGGCGCCCGGGGCGTGCGACAAGGCCAGGTGCACGCCCACCACGTCGTGACCCGCGTCGACCATGCGCGCGGCAGCGACCGACGAGTCGACACCGCCGCTCATCGCGGCGAGCACCCTCATCCCGACGCCCCCACGGTGGCAAGCGCAGCCTGCCGCGCCCTCGCCACCGCGCCGGGTAGCACCTGCAGCGCCGCGTCGACGTCGGACTCGACGCTGGTGTGCCCCAGCGACAGTCGCAGCGATCCGCGGGCATTGGCAGGGTCGGCGCCCATCGCGACCAACACGTGCGACGGCTGCGCGACCCCGGCGGTGCACGCTGACCCAGTCGAGCATTCGATTTCGTTGGCGTCCAACAACATCAGCAGCGCATCACCCTCGCATCCGTCGAAGGTGAAGTGCGCGTTGCCGGGGAGACGTCGGGCGCCGGTGGCGCCGTTGAGCCGGGTGCCCGCCACCGCAGCGAGTACCCCGTCGATGAGTCGGTCACGCATTCGCCGAAGCCGGGCGCTGCTGTCCTCCAGCCCGTCGACGGCAAGACTCATCGCGGTCGCCATGGCGACCGCTGCGGCGACATCGGGTGTGCCGGAACGGATGTCCCGCTCCTGGCCGCCGCCGTGCGACAACGGCGCACACGCCACGTCTCGACGAAGCAGCAGCGCGCCCGCACCGACCGGACCGCCGAACTTGTGCGCGGCCAAGCTCATCGCGGACAGCTGGCCGGCCCCGAAGTCGACCGGCAGCTGGCCTACCGCCTGAACCGCGTCGCTGTGCATCGGAACGTCGAATTCAGCTGCGATGGCGGCGAGTTCGTCGATCGGCATGATGGTCCCGACCTCGTTGTTGGCCCACATCACCGTGACCAGTGCGACGTCGTCGTGGCGTTCCAGCGCATCGCGCAGCGCCGCCGAGGACACCGAACCGTCGGCGCCGGTGGGGAGCCAGGTGACCGCGGCGCCTTCGTGCCCGGCGAGCCAGTTCACCGCATCCAGCACAGCGTGGTGCTCCACCTCGGTGGTGATGATGCGACGGTGGCGCGGTTCGGCGTCGCGGCGGGCCCAGTAGATGCCCTTGACGGCGAGGTTGTCGCTCTCGGTGCCGCCGGCGGTGAAGATCACCTCGGACGGGCGGGCGCCCAGCTTGGCCGCGATCAGCTCGCGGGCCTCCTCCATGCGCCGGCGTGCCAGCCGCCCGGTGGCGTGCAGCGACGACGCGTTACCGACGGTGCTCAGGACGGCTGTCATCGCCTCGATGGCAGCGGGGTGCATCGGGGAGGTGGCAGCGTGATCCAGATAGACCATGACCCGCCCAGGATACCGGCGTGCCCAGTGAGCTCAGGACGCGAGCACAGACGGCCGCTGTCCGCGATCCGGGCAAGCGGTCGACGTCATGCGGATCGCCGCCTGGCATCGACGGGCCAGCTCGCGCCGATCCTCCCCCGGCAGCTGCAACGATTCGACGTAAATACGCGCCACCGTGCGGCGCGCCACCATCAGTCGGCCGATCGAGGCCAGCAAGGTGTCGTCGCCGATATAGGCCGGCACCGTCGAGGCGCTGCCGTCCCGGTGCTGGTAGCGCAGCCGCAGCGGTTGGACCGGCCGGCCGGTGTCGACCGCGGCCTGGAACATGGCCGGGTAGAACGGCCCCGACCCGTGGTGTGACCTGCCCGACAAACCGCACCAGGTGGTGCCCTCCGGGAATGCCACCACCGTGTGACCGGCATACAGCCGGGCTGCGACGGCGCCCACCACCTCGGGAAGCTGACGCAATTTGGCACGTTCGATCGGGATCACTTTGACGATGCGCGCCATCATCTTCACTGCGCCGCTGGCGGCCACGTCGGCGCGGGCCACGAAGGACAGCGGCGATGCCCGCCACGGGCTGGACGGCAGCGTCGCTCCGATCGTCAGGATGTCCAGCCAGGACACGTGATCGCTGACCACCAGCACGCCGGGCAGGTTGCGGATCGGCCCGCCGGACACGTCGATCTTGACGCCGAGGCACCACAGCAACAGCCGGCAGTAGATCGTCCGCGACTTCGACCAGCCCGGGATAAGCCCGGCCAGCACCGGCAGGGCGGGCGCCAACAGCAGCAGCAAAGTAATGCGCCGGGCAATGCGCAGGGCCACGATCAGCCGCCAGGTGACCCGATAGCCGCCCGCGCGTATGCAGTCCGTGTTGCAGGTTGCCCGGGGCAGCCAGGCGTGATCGCGCGAAGGTGGGCCGCTCATCAGGCCCCCCGACCCGCTGCCTCGGTCGCCGCCGACATCGACCGGAGCCGCCGCAGGTAGCGGGTGTCAGCCTGGCGCTTGTCCAGCAGCGCCGGGAAGTCCCCGACACCGAAGTCGGAATCGTGGGCCGGCTCGCCGCATATCTGCGCGCCCAAGCGCAGGTAGCCGCGCATCAGCGGCGGGATCACCGGCCGCGCGGGCGGGGTGATCTCGTCAAGCGGGCGCCCGCCGATCATCACCGGCCGGTACGGGCGAACCCGATACTCGGCCGGCGCGGCGTGTCGCCGCGCGACAAAGTCGCGCACGCCGCGGATCTGCGTTCCCGGTGGTTCGCCCGCCACGACCACCGGCACCGAGACGCAGCCGGTCACGTAGTCGTAGTCACAGTGGTCCAGGTAGGCCAGGATGCCTGCCCACATCAGCAGGACGACAGCACCATTGCGATGGTCGTTGTGCACTACCGCGCGACCCATTTCCACCAACGAAGGCCGTAGTGCGTCCAGTGGCCGGACGTCGAATTCCGTTGCGGTGTAGAGCCCTCCCGCTGCGATCGCACCGGTCGGCGTCAGCATGCGGTAGCAACCGACCCATTCGCCGGAGTTGTCTTCGCGAACCAATAGGTGGTCGCAGTGTTCGTCGAAGCGGTCAGCGTCGAGGCCGTCGCCACGCCCGGCCAGCGCGAAACCCGGTTCGCTGCTGAATACGTCGTAGCGCAGCCGTTGCGCTGCCTCGATGTGGTCGGAGTCGTTGGAAAGCAACAGTGAATACCGCGGTTCTGCTGTTGAACATGTTCCCGGTGCCGGCTTTTCCGCGGCGATGAGCACCGATTCAGCACTCATCGGCGCCGCTCCCGCTCATCGCGGCGCGCTGGATATTCGTGTCGCGGATTCGTCGTGTCGCGGCTCATGTGCACCACTGTTGCGTTGCTGTTCAGCTAACCGGCATCGCGGCCGTAACGTATTCGTGCACGCTAGATG
Organism: Mycobacterium sp. TH-M11; assembly: GCF_057473725.1. Lineage (NCBI taxonomy): Bacteria > Bacillati > Actinomycetota > Actinomycetes > Mycobacteriales > Mycobacteriaceae > Mycobacterium > Mycobacterium sp. TH-M11. Next base: position 7,142 of record NZ_JBYCLD010000311.1, read on the forward strand.
ACAAAGGTTCGCACGCCGACGTTGCCTGGGTCACAAAATTGGTCCAGTATTCAGCCGTGGAGTCCGGCAATTGCGAAGGATCGTTCGATCCGGATGCGCTACGCGCCAAGTACGCCGAAGAGCGCCGGCGCCGTCTCCGGGCGGACGGCATTTCGCAGTATGTGCAGATCACCGGGGCATTCAGCAGGTTCGGCGACGATCCGTGGGCTGATCCGGATTTCGGCCGGGATCCGCTCCGCGACTCCGTCGACGTCGCCGTCGTAGGAGCAGGCTTCGGCGGACTGCTCATCGGGGCGCGCTGCAAACAGCTCGGCGTCGACAACGTGCGGCTGATCGACAAGGCCGCCGACGTAGGCGGAACCTGGTATTGGAACCGCTATCCCGGAATCGCCTGTGACGTCGAATCCTACGTCTACATGCCACTGCTCGAAGAGCTCGGTTACGTGCCGACCGAGAAGTACGCCAAGGGCCCCGAGATCTGGGAGCATTGCCGCCGAATCGCCCGGCACTACGACTTGTACCGGGACGCCTGTTTGCAGACCGAAGTGCGGGAAATCCGTTGGGAATCAACCAGTTCCCGATGGCTGATATCGACCGATCGTGGCGACGAGATTCGTGCGCGGTTCGTGGCGATGGCCAACGGATACCTCCAGAGGCCGAAACTACCTGGCATTGAGGGTATTACCGAATTCAGCGGGCATACCTTTCACACCAGCCGCTGGGACTACGACTACACCGGCGACGACCTGAGCGGCCTTTCCGACAAGCGAGTCGGCATCGTCGGCACCGGCGCGACGGCCGTCCAGTGCGTACCGCGCCTGGCCGACGCGTGCGGTGAACTGTTCGTGTTTCAGCGCACCCCCTCGACGGTGGACGTTCGAGCCAACCGTCCGACCGAACCGGCCTGGGCTGCGTCTCTTGAGCCGGGCTGGCAACAGCGGCGGGTGGAGAACTTCCAAATCCTGACTGCTGGAGGCAGTTCCGACGAAGATCTGGTCGACGACGCATGGACCAGCCTCACCAAGAAGATGCCGATCGTCAACGAGGGCGGGCCGAACGCCGCCGAAATGGCCGACTTCGCCAAGATGGAGGAGATCCGGGCGCGGGTCGACTCGATCGTGACCGACGCCGCAACGGCCGCGGCACTCAAACCCTGGTACGGCTATTACTGCAAACGACCCTGCTTCCACGACGAATATTTGCAGGCATTCAACCGCGACAACGTCACTCTTGTCGACACCCACGGACTCGGCGTCGAGAGGATCACCAGGGCCGGGGTCGTGGTGGCCGGCGCCGAATACCCGCTGGACTGTTCCATTTTCGCGACTGGCTTCGAAGTCGGCACCAGCTACTCCCAGCGCACCGGCTTCGAGATCATCGGCCGCGACGGGCTGTCCCTGACCCAGAAGTGGGCCGACGGCGTCCGCACCCTGCACGGCCTGCACGTCAACGGCTTCCCGAACTGCTTCATCGAAAGCATCGCCCAGTCCGGCTTCACGGTGAATTTCCCGTACCTGATCGACACCCAGTCCCGCCACATTGCCTGGGTGATCGCCTGGGCGCTGCGGCACGACGCGGCCGAGTTGGAGGCCACCGCGGCGGCCGAAGCCGCCTGGGTGGACACCGTCGTCGAGCGGTCCAGCGTCATCGCCGGCCGCCGGGAGGCGTGCACACCGGGCTACTACAACCGCGAGGGCCAGGCGAGCGCACGCCTGAACCGGGACAGCTTCTTCTTCGGCAGCCCAACCGAATACGCCGACATTTTGGAAGCGTGGCGGTCCGGCGGCACCCTCGACGGGTTCGATGTCCGGACATCCACATCCGGCCGGGTCAGCTAACCCGAGCGCCCCGCCTCGGGCATGGTCTCGCTGGTCGTGCGGTGCCGAGCGGGCTCGAAGGTAACCGGCGAGACCAATTTTTGGGCCTCATGTGCCGATAATGGGCCCGCCAGGTCGGCTCTTGATCCATGCTGGGTTGATGCCGATTCGGTGGGCAGAGTATGGCAAGCACCATGAGTGACGACACCCGGCGCTGGTGTTTCGCCGACCAGCTCGGATCGCAATTCCTCGACGAGCCCGACCAGCCGGTACTGCTGATCGAGTCGCAGGCGGCATTTGCTCGCCGGCGCTTTCACCGCCGCAAAGCCCACCTGGTGGTGTCAGCATTGCGTCACCGAGCCGCCGAACTCGGCGATCAGGCCATGTTTCTGCGGACCCGCACCTACCGCGAGGCGCTGGACCAGCTCGACGAACCGCTCAGCGTGTGCCAGCCGACCTCGTGGGCCGCCGACCGCTTCGTGCGATCGATGCCGCATGTCGAGGTGCTGCCGGCCCGCGGATTCTGCACCGACCGGACAACATTCAGCGAGTGGGCCCGGGGGCATCGGACGCTCAAACTGGAGAACTTCTACCGGGACGCCCGACGACGGTTCGATCTGCTGATGAACGGAGACCAACCGGCCGCGGGCCGCTGGAATTTCGATGCCGACAACCGTGAGCCCGCCCCTGACACCGGCAGCCTGGGGATCACAGCGCCCTGGCGGCCCGAGGAAGACGAGATCGACGATCAGGTCCGCGCGGACCTGGATCGCTGGGAACGCGACGGCGACGTCTCCTTCGTGGGACGCGACGGCCCGCGCGAATTCGCCGTCACCACAGCCGAAGCGCACAAAGCCCTGACGGTCTTCATCCGAGATCGGTTGCCGCACTTCGGCCCTCACGAAGACGCGATGCTCAGCGGAGACCGTTTCATGGCGCACAGCCTGCTGTCGGCACCGATGAATCTGGGCCTGCTCGACCCGCTCGAATGCGCGTATGCCGCCGAGGACGCCTACCGCTCGGGAAGGGCCCCGCTGGGCAGCGTCGAAGGCTACATCCGGCAATTGATCGGTTGGCGCGACTACATCTGGCATGTCTACTGGCATTTCGGGAGGGGTTACCGGCACCGCAATGCGCTGGGGGCCCATGCCCGGGTGCCGAAGTGGTTCGCCGAGTTGGATGCCGACTCCGTCGACGCGCGCTGCCTGCAGGACGTGCTGGCGCAGGTCCGCGATCACGGCTGGGTGCACCACATTCCGCGACTGATGGTGCTGTCGAATTACGCATTGCAGCGCGGCTGGAGCCCCGCCGCGATGACCGACTGGTTCCATCGGTGTTTTGTCGACGGCTACGAGTGGGTGATGGTCGCCAACGTGGTCGGCATGTCCCAGCATGCCGACGGCGGACTGATGGCCACCAAGCCCTACACCTCCGGCGGCGCCTACATCAACCGGATGAGCAACTATTGCGGCGACTGCCGTTATCGGCCCTCGGAGCGAGTCGGCGACCGGGCCTGCCCGTTCACCGGCGGGTACTGGTGGTTTCTGGAGCGCAACGCCAAACACCTTGCCAACAACCAGCGGATGAACCAGCCACTGGCCGGAATGCGACGCCTCAAAGATCTCGACGAGGTCGTCGAACAGCAACGTAGGCTCGGCGGACGGGCCCCCTGATGCTCTCCGTGGACCGGTACATCGCAGCGCCACCATCGGTGGTGTGGAACGTGCTGATCGATCTCGACGTCTGGCCGCAGTGGGGTCCGACCGTCAGTGCGGCCTGGCTTGATCCCCCACATACCCGACTGGACTTGAACGTAACCGGCATCGTGCGAACAGCTTTCGGCCTTGCCGCCCCGTTCGTGATCACCGAGTTCGAGCCGGGCCGGCACTGGGCCTGGCAGGTGGCCGGCGTCCCGGCCACCCACCACCGCGTCGAGCCGTCCGGCAGCTACGCGCGAGCGAGCATGGCCGTTCCGTGGTGGGCGGCCGGCTACCTGTCAGTGTGCGCAATCGCGTTACGTCGCATCGACGACATCGCGACGACGGGACCCTAGTCACCAACCCATGGACCCTGGAATTCCCTTGAAGGGGCCGACAATCCAGCTGTTGATCCAGCCGCCGTAAAAGCCGCCGGGCTGCGGCGTCACCGTCTCGCCGTTGACGGTGCAGCGGTCCACCGCCGCGGCCATCACCGCGACCGCACCGGCCAGAGCCGTGAATCCGCGCGTCGGGTGCAGGTAGGTCCAACCAGCCCGCGTCGCCACCCTGGCGTCGGTCACCAGGTCGTAGTACGTTGCCTGCCCTTTCCATTCACACCAGGACGTACCCCCGCCACGCCGCAACACCCCGACTGCGAAGGCGCTCTCGGGCAGGTAGTAGGTCGGCGGATGACTGGTCTCCAACACCCGCCAGGCCTGCCGGGTCGATGCGATCGTGCGGCCCCCCAACTCGATGGTGATCGACCCGGCGAACTCCTCCAGTCTCGGCGGTCGCGGATAGTCCCACACCGACTCCTGTCCAGGCGCGGGTTTCTCGGGCGTCGGCCACGGTTTCACCACACCATTGTGCCCCGATTCACACCAGGTGTGACTTGTCGCTTCGCGGGTAGTCTGCAACCTCGGGTCGCAGCCGTGCGGCGCCGCAGACGAAAGAGGGCGCTGTGCCGGTTCACATCGAGCAATGGCCGGGCAAGGCTTACCCGTTGGGCGCCATCTATGACGGTTCGGGCACCAATTTCGCGGTGTTCAGCGAGGTCGCCGAGCGGATTGAGCTGTGTCTGTTCGACGCCGACGGCAACGAGTCGCGGGTGATGTTGAACGACGTGGACGGCTTCGTCTGGCACGGCTTTCTGCCCGCGATCGAGCCGGGCCAACGCTACGGCTACCGCGTTCATGGGCCCTATGACCCGTCGGCCGGTCAGCGTTGCAACCCGAACAAGCTGCTGCTCGATCCCTACGCCAAGGCGATCGACGGCAACTTCGAGTGGCACCAGTCGTTGTTCAGCTACAACTTCGGCGACCCCGACAGCCGCAACGACGACGACTCCGCGCCCAACATGCCCAAGTCGGTGGTGATCAACCCGTACTTCGACTGGGGCAACGACCGCCCGCCGGGCCACGAGTACGCCGATACGGTGATCTACGAGGCCCACGTCAAGGGTCTCACCGAACTTCACCCCGACATCCCGGACCGGATCCGCGGCACCTACGCCGGCATCGCGCACCCCGCGATCATCGAGCACTTGAAAAAGCTGGGTGTGACCGCGATCGAACTGATGCCGGTGCACCATTTCGCCAACGACTCGACGCTGGTGGATAAGGGCCTGTCGAATTACTGGGGCTACAACACGATTGGGTTCTTCGCGCCCGACTTCAAATACGCCGCCAGCGACACCCCAGGCGGTCAGGTGCAGGAGTTCAAGACCATGGTCCGCGCCCTGCACGAAGAAGGCATCGAGGTGATCCTCGACGTGGTGTACAACCACACCGCCGAAGGCAACCACCTGGGCCCCACCCTGTCGATGCGCGGGATCGACAACGCCGCGTACTACCGGTTGGTCGACGACGACAAGCGCTACTACATGGACTACACCGGCACCGGCAACAGCCTCAACGTCGGCAACCCACACTCGCTGCAGTTGATCATGGATTCGCTGCGGTACTGGGTCACCGAGATGCACGTGGACGGGTTCCGCTTCGATCTGGCCGCAACACTGGCTCGCGAATTCTATGACGTGGACCGGCTGAGCGCGTTTTTTGAACTGGTGCAACAAGATCCGACGGTCAGCCAGGTGAAGCTGATCGCCGAGCCGTGGGACGTCGGCCCGGGCGGCTACCAGGTAGGCAACTTCCCGCCGCAATGGACCGAGTGGAACGGCAAGTTCCGCGACACGGTGCGCGACTATTGGCGAGGCGAGCCCGCGACGCTGGGTGAGTTCGCCTCACGGCTGACCGGTTCGGCCGACCTCTACGAGCACACCGCTCGGCGCCCGGTGGCGTCGATCAACTTCGTCACCGCCCACGACGGTTTCACACTGCGCGACTTGGTGTCCTACAACGAGAAGCACAACGAGGCCAACGGAGAAGACAACAACGACGGCGAAACTCACAACCGCTCCTGGAACTGCGGGGTCGAAGGCCCGACCGACGATCCAGAAGTCAACGCGCTACGCGCCCATCAGCAGCGCAATTTTCTTGCCACCACCCTGCTGTCGCAAGGGGTGCCGATGATCTCCCACGGTGACGAGCTCGGCCGTACCCAGAACGGCAACAACAACGGGTTCTGCCAGGACAACGAAATCACCTGGGTGCATTGGGATGCGATGGACGACGATCTACTGCAGTTCACCCAGGTAGTGTCCGCGCTGCGCGCCGCGCATCCGGTTTTCCGTCGGCGCCGCTTCTTCCAAGGTGCGCCGGTGCGCCGGCGCGGCACCGAGGGGCAACCCGACATTTCGTGGTTCCGTCCAGACGGCTCCGAGATGAGCGACGAGGACTGGGATTCGGGCTTCGGAAAGTCGGTAGCGGTCTATCTGAACGGCCAGGGCATCCCCGAGCTCGACGCTCGCGGCCAGCGCGTTGTCGACGACTCGTTTCTTCTGTGCTTCAACGCCCACCACGAGCCAATCGAGTTCATCCTGCCGTCAACGGATTTCGGCGCTGCCTGGACGCCCGTCATCGACACTGCCGTCGGGGCGACTCTCGAGGATTCACCACTGACCGCACCGCGCGACCCCGTGCAGGTGGCCGCGCGGGCGATGGTGGTGTTGCAGGCGTCGCGCGAGTAGGCGGCCGGCGCAACGATTTCCAATCAGCCGTGCGGCGCCTCGTTGATCTTCGAGTCCGGTTTGCCGAGCGTCTGACAGTAGGTGGCCGCCGATAACCGGGTGGCGGTGATCTGCAGATTCGAGGGCTCGGAGCCGCTCTTGTCCTTCAGCATCTTGCTGACCTCGTCGTTCTGCTTCTTCTCGTCCTGCGTGGTGAAGTCCTTGCATTTGGTGTCACCACCGGTGTTGATGATCTGAGAAGCCGAACATCCACTGAACAGAACCGCGGCGATCGCGATTGCGGCTGGCGCCATTGCCTTCATCATCGTGCCCTTTCTTGGAGCGACGTAGCACCTATTAATACACCGCAGCGCCCGAATCCAAACGCGCATTTCAGATTAAGCGGCGACGCGACTCAGGTGCGCCGGTCGTCGGCACCCGGATCCGGATGCGGGTCGCCGGCCACCTCACCAGGTCAGGCCGCTACGCAAAAAGCCCCCGACACGCGCAGGCGTGGCGAGGGCTTTTGCGAGGCGATCAGCCTTTACGGCTCTTGACCGCGTCGGTGAGCTGCGGCGCCACCTTGAACAGGTCGCCGACAACACCGTAGTCGGCGATCTCGAAGATCGGCGCCTCTTCGTCCTTGTTGACCGCGACGATCGTCTTCGAGGTCTGCATGCCGGCGCGGTGCTGGATCGCACCGGAGATGCCCAGCGCAATGTAGAGCTGCGGAGAGACGGTCTTGCCGGTCTGGCCGACCTGGAACTGGCCCGGGTAATAGCCGGAGTCCACCGCGGCGCGTGAGGCACCAACCGCGGCGCCCAGCGAGTCGGCCAGCTCCTCGACCACGCTGAACTTGTCGGCGCTGCCGACACCACGGCCACCGGACACCACGATCGGGGCTTCGGTGAGTTCCGGACGGTCGCCGGCGACGGCGGGCTCACGCTTGGTGATCTTGGTGGCGTTCTCGGCCGGTTCAGGGACCTCGACGTCGACCTTTTCGCCTGCGCCGTCGGACGGCTCGGCTTCGATCGCGCCCGGCCGCACGGTGATCACTGGAGTGTTGCCGTTGGCCTGACCCTCGACGGTGAACGCGCCCCCGAAGATGGACCACGTCGCCTTGTTGTCAGGCTGCACGTCGACGACGTCGACCAGCAGACCCGAACCGATCCGGGCCGCCAGCCGACCCGCGATCTCCTTGCCGTCGGCATTGGCAGCCAGCAACACCGCTGCCGGACTTGCGGTTTCGGCCAACGCGGCGAGCACGTCGACGAATGGCGTGATCAGGTAGTTCTCGGCGTTGTCGGATTCGGCGACGTAAATCTTGGCGGCGCCGGCCGACTTCAGCCCGTCGATGAGCGGCTCGGCGGTACCGGGCTTGCCCACCACCACGGCGGCTGGCTCACCCAAAACGCGCGCCGCAGTGATCAATTCGGCGGTCACCTTCTTGATAGCGCCTTCAGCGTGCTCGACGAGCACCAATACTTCAGCCATGAGTTGTTCCGTGTCTTTCAGTTAAAGGTTGACGTCTTAGATGATCTTCTGGGCGACCAGGTATTTGGCGATGTCGTTGCCGCCCTCGCCCTCGTCGTTGACCTTTTCGCCGGCGGTCTTCGGCGGCTTGGGCGTGGACGTCAGCACCTTGGAACCGGCGTTCTCCAGCCCAACCTCGTCAGCCTCGACACCGATCTCGGCGAGCGTGAGCTTGGTGACTTCCTTCTTCTTGGCGGCCATGATGCCCTTGAAGGAGGGGAAGCGGGGCTCGTTGATCTTTTCGCTGACACTCACCACGGCGGGCAGGGCGGCCTCGACGGTGAACACACCTTCGTCGGTTTCGCGCTCGCCGGTGATCTTGCCGCCGTCCAGCGATAGTTTGCGCAGGTGGGTCAGCTGCGGCAGACCCAGGTACTCGGCGATGACCGCCGGCACGGCACCCCCGGTTCCGTCAGTGGCCTCGTTACCCGCGATGACCAGTTCGGTGCCTTCGATGGTGCCCAGCGCGCGCGCCAGCGCCCAGCCGGTCTGGACGACGTCCGAGCCGTGCAGCCCGTCGTCGAGCAGATGAACGGCTTTGTCGGCGCCCATGGACAGCGCCTTGCGGATCGCCTCGGTAGCCCGCTCCGGGCCGGCGGTCAGCACGGTGACCGATCCCTCGGTGCCGTCGGCGGCTTCTTTTTCGCGGATCAGCAGTGCTTCTTCCACCGCGCGCTCGTTGATCTCGTCCAGCACGGCGTCTGCGGCCTCGCGGTCCAGCGTCCAGTCGCCGTCCTTGAGTTTGCGCTCTGACCAGGTGTCCGGAACCTGCTTGATCAGGACCACGATATTCGTCATGAGAGTGGCTCGTCCTCCTTGAGTGCGTCCTGCAACCGCAGAACTCAAATCACGTGTTATGCGCCCCGCACCCGCATGTTACTGACTGGTAACTTAGTGTGGCTTGCCCTCCCACCATAGCGGGTCGTCCTGCAGGTTCTGCCGCCCCGTGCCGTCACACGTGGGCGGGGCCCACCCTCGGCAACCCTGGCTCACCTGAAGTCGAGCATTCGCGAACGCGGCGTCACGGGTTAGCCTCCCTATGAAATGAGCGCATTTTTCCCTGACGCCCCGCACGCCGCAGCGGAGGCCGCCCTGCCGTTGACCGGAGAACGCACCATCCCGGGCCTCGACGTGGAGAACTACTGGTTTCGCCGCCACGAGGTGGTGTACCGGCAGATGGCGCACCACTGCGTGGGTCGCGAGGTGCTCGAGGCCGGCTGCGGCGAAGGCTACGGCGCCGACCTGATCGCCGGGGTCGCGCGTCGGGTGACCGCGGTGGACTACGACGAGACGGCCGTCGCGCACGTGCGCGCCCGCTATCCGCGGGTGCAGGTGCTGCAGGGCAATCTCGCCGAGCTGCCGCTGCCGGACGACTCGGTGGATGTGGTGGTCAACTTCCAGGTGATCGAGCATTTGTGGGATCAACCACAGTTTGTGCGCGAGTGCGCCCGGGTTCTGCGCCCGTCCGGGCTTTTGATGGTGTCGACCCCCAACCGGATCACGTTCTCACCGGGCCGCGACACTCCGGTCAATCCGTTCCACACCCGCGAACTCAACGCCGCGGAGCTCACGGAGCTGCTGTGCGACGCCGGCTTCACCTCGGTGTCGATGAGCGGCGTGTTTCACGGGCCGCGGCTGCTGGCAATGGATGCCCGCCACGACGGCTCGATCATCGACGCGCAGATCCGGCGCGCGGTCGCCGACGCGCCCTGGCCGGATGACCTGCTGGCCGACGTCGCGGCGGTGGCCACCGCGGACTTCGACATCGTGCCGGCAGGCGCCGATGCGACGCGATCGATCGACGACAGCCTGGACCTGGTGGCGACCGCGGTACGCCCCGCCGGAATCGAGGAGTTGCCCAGGTGATCCCGCCGAGAAATACCAGCGAACCGGTACCCGGGTTGTTCACCCTGGTGCTGCACACCCACCTGCCGTGGCTGGCTCATCACGGTCGCTGGCCGGTCGGCGAAGAGTGGCTGTACCAATCCTGGGCAGCCTCCTACCTGCCGCTGTTGCGGGTTTTGCGCCGACTGGCCGACGAGGGGCGCCACCGGTTGATCACGCTGGGTGTCACACCGGTCGTGATGGCGCAACTCGACGATCCGTATTGCCTTGACGGGATGCACCATTGGGTCGCCAACTGGCACCTGCGCGCCGCCGAGGCCGCCAGCCTGCGACCCGGTGATGCCACCGATGGCTCGCCCGCATCGGCCCCGGACGCGCTGCGCGCCTTCGGTATTCGCGAGATGGCCGAAACCGAGCACGCGCTGGAGGATTTTCACACGCACTGGCGCCACGGCGCCGGCCCGTTGCTGCGCCGACTGATCGATGCCGGCACCGTGGAGTTGCTGGGCGGCCCGCTTGCCCATCCGTTCCAGCCACTGCTGAATCCCCGACTCCGCGAGTTCGCGCTGCGCGAGGGACTGGCCGATGCTCGGCAGCGGTTGTCGCACAAGCCCACGGGGATCTGGGCACCCGAATGCGCCTACGCCCCCGGCATGGAGTGCGACTATGCGGCGGCCGGAGTTGGCCACTTCATGGTCGATGGCCCGTCACTGCACGGCGATACGGCACTGGGCCGACCGGTCGGCGACTCCGGCGTCGTCGCATTCGGACGGGACCTGCAGGTGAGCTACCGGGTGTGGTCACCCAAGTCGGGCTACCCGGGCCACGCCGCCTACCGCGATTTTCATACCTATGACCATCGCACCGGCCTCAAGCCGGCCCGGGTCACCGGTCGCAACGTGCCGTCGGACAAGAAAGCACCCTACGATCCCGAGCGCGCCGAACGTGCAATCGACAGCCACGTCACCGATTTCGTCGATGTCGTCCGCCGCCGCCTGCTGTCCGAATCCGAGCGCATCGGTCGACCCGCGCACGTGGTCGCGGCGTTCGACACCGAACTGTTCGGCCACTGGTGGTACGAGGGTCCGGCATGGCTGGAGCGGGTGTTGCGCGCATTGCCGCAAGCAGGAGTGCGGGTCGGCACGCTCAGCGACGCCGTCGGCGCGGGATTTGTTGGTAATGCCGTCGAATTGCCGCCCAGCTCTTGGGGTTCCGGCAAAGACTGGCAAGTGTGGTCCGGTGCCAAGGTTGCCGATCTGGTACAGCTCAACGCCGAGGTCGTCGACACCGCTTTGGCATGCGTCGACAAAGCGCTCGATCAGACGGCGTCGTTGGACGGCCCGGTCCCCCGCGATCACGTGGCCGACCAGATTCTGCGCGAGACCCTGCTCACGGTCTCCAGTGACTGGCCGTTCATGGTGAGCAAGGACTCGGCCGCCGACTATGCCCGCTACCGGGCACATCTGCACGCGCATGCCACCCGCGAAATTGCCGACACCTTGGCCTCGGGCCGACGCGAAGTGGCACAGCGGCTGGCCGAAGGCTGGAATCGCGCCGACGGACTGTTCGGTGCCCTGGACGCCCGGAGGCTGCCGCGGTGAAAATCCTGATGGTGTCGTGGGAATACCCGCCGGTGGTGATCGGCGGACTCGGCCGACACGTCCATCATCTGTCGACCGCGCTGGCCGACGCCGGTCACGACGTCGTGGTGCTGTCGCGGCGCCCGACCGACACCGATCCGAGCACCCACCCGTCGTCGGACGAAATCGCCGAGCACGTCCGGGTTGTCGCGGCGGCGCAGGACCCGCATAACTTCACTTTCGGCACCGACATGATGGCGTGGACGCTGGCGATGGGGCATGCGATGGTCCGCGCCGGGCTCGCCATTCGCGACCAGCGCAGCGGCGAGCGGTGGCGGCCCGACGTGGTGCATGCGCACGACTGGCTGGTCGCGCACCCAGCGATCGCGCTGGCCGATTTCCACGATGTACCAATGATTTCCACGATCCACGCGACGGAGGCGGGGCGACACTCCGGCTGGGTGTCCGGATCGATCAGCCGGCAAGTACACGCCGTCGAGTCGTGGCTGGTGCGCGAATCCGATTCGCTGATCACCTGTTCGCACTCGATGAGCGAAGAGATCACCGAACTCTTCGGGCCCGGGCTGGCCGAGACGACGGTGATCCGCAACGGCATCGAGGCGGCACGATGGCCGTTCGCGCCTCGCACGCCCAGAACCGGCCCAGCGGAACTGCTGTACGTCGGGCGACTGGAATACGAGAAAGGTGTCCACGAGGCGATCGCTGCGCTGCCGCGCGTCCGTCGCGCTCACCCTGGCACGACGTTGACCATCGCCGGCGAAGGCACCCAACAGGACTGGCTCGTCGAGCAGGCCCGTAAATACAAGGTGCTCAAGGCGACCCATTTCGCCGGTCGGCTGGACCACAACGATCTGCTGGACGCACTGCATCGCGCCGACGCCGCGGTGCTGCCCAGCCACTACGAGCCCTTCGGCCTGGCGGCGCTGGAAGCCGCTGCCGCGGGCACCCCGCTGGTGACGTCGAACATCGGCGGCTTGGGCGAGGCGGTGATCAACGGCGAGACCGGGATGTCCTGCCCGCCGCGCGATGTGGCCCGACTGGCCGAGGCCGTCATCGCAGTGCTCGACGACCCGGGCGCTGCTCAACGCCGGGCGCAGGCTGCACGACAACGCCTGACCGCGGACTTTGACTGGCACACGGTGGCCGAGGAGACCGCGCAGGTGTATCTGGCGGCCAAGCGCGCCGAGCGCCAACCACTGCCCCGCCTGCCCATCGTGGAGCACGCGCTGCCAGGACGCTAGCCAGACAGCCGGCGCAGGTACCGTCGGCGTCATGGGACTTGAGTATTCGAGCGTGATCGACGCCCCGATCTACGAAGTGTTCGACTGGCACACCCGGCCCGGCGCCTTCACCCGTCTGTCGCCGCCGTGGTCGCCGATGCGGCTGATCACCGAGGCTGATTCGCTGGAGAACGGGCGGGCCGAACTCGCCCTGCCCGGTGGGCTGCGCTGGGTGGCCGAACATCAACCGGACGGCTACGACCCACCCCGCCGTTTCGTCGACAGCATCGGCGCCAACGGGCTGGCGTCCTTGCCCGCCAAGCTGGCGGTGCGCTGGCGGCACACCCACGACTTCGAAGAAGTCGACGCGGACAGGACCCGGGTCATCGACCGCGTCGATACCCCGGTCCCCGGGGCCGCGCTGAGATCAATGTTCCGCTATCGGCACCAACAGTTGGCCGACGACATCGCCGCGCACCGGGAGGCGGCCGCCCATGGGTTGGCGCCGCTCACGGTCGCCATCACCGGAGCCTCCGGCCTGGTCGGCTCGCAGTTGGCTGCTTTCCTGTCCACCGGCGGTCACCGGGTGATTCGGCTGGTTCGTCACACACCCGCCAAAGCCGATGAGCGGCAATGGAATCCCGATGATCCCGACCCGGAGCTGCTGACCGGGATCGACGCGGTGATCCATCTCGCGGGCGCCACGATCGCGGGCCGATTCACCGAGGCGCACCGAGCCGCGATCCGCGACAGCCGGATCGGGCCGACCCGGCGGCTGGCCGAGTTGATCGCGCAGTCACCCGATGCGCCCAAGGTGCTGGTCAACGCGTCGGCGATCGGCTACTACGGCTACGACCGGGGCGATCAGACGCTGACCGAAGACAGTGAACGCGGCGACGGGTTTCTGGCCGACGTGGTCGCCGACTGGGAGGACGCAACGGCCCCGGCCGAGCGGGCCGGCACGCGTGTGGTCAAGGTGCGTACCGGAATCGTGCAGTCCCCCGCCGGCGGGACGCTGCGACTGCTCCGGCCGCTGTTCGCCGCCGGCCTCGGCGGGCGACTTGGCAACGGTCAGCAGTGGTTTTCCTGGATCGGGATTGACGACTTGGTCGACGTCTACCACCGCGCGCTGTGGGACACCGACCTGTCCGGTCCGGTCAATGCGGTGGCCCCCGATCCGGTTCGCAATGTCGAATACACCCGGGTGCTGGCCCATGTGCTGCATCGGCCCGCGCTGCTGCCGGTGCCACCGCTCGGACCGAAGCTGCTACTCGGCGACCAGGGTGCGCGCGAACTGGCCCTGGCCAACCAGCGGGTGCTGCCCGCGCGACTGCAGCAAGCCGATCATCGATTCCGCCGCGCCGACCTCGAGCAAACCCTGCGGCATCTGCTTGGTCGCTGATCATCGACAGCTCACAAACCACGCTTGTGACCCGACAAGAATGACAGCCCTACCGTGGCGGTTGGGGCCGGCGCAGTATCGAAGTCGGCGTTTCACCCGAGCGCTTGACTCCGGGTAGGTGCTAGGACACCCGTACATGAGGGGCAGGGAACATGACTCAGTACAGCTGGACGGTGATCGGCGCCGGGCCGGCGGGGATCGCAGCGGTCGGCCGGCTGCTCGACCAGGGAATCGGGGGCGAACGGATCGCCTGGATCGACCCCGAATTCGGCGCGGGAGATCTGGGCGCGAAATGGGGTGCTGTTCCGAGCAACACGCGCGTTGAGTTGTTCCTCGACTACCTGACGGCCTCGCCGTCGTTTCGATTCGGTGAGGCGCCCGCGTTCGCGCTGACCGGGCTCGCCCCCCACGACACGTGCTCACTCGCCGTCGTGGCCGAACCGCTGCTGTGGATCTCGCGCCAGCTGCGCCAACGGGTGCGCACGTTGTGCACGGTTGCGACCGAACTGGCACTGGCGGACCGGCAGTGGACAATCACCACCCATGACGAGACCGTCACCTCGGCGAACGTGATTCTTGCGGTCGGTGCGGTTCCCAAGAAGCTCTCCTATGCCGGGCTCGACGAGATCCCGATCGAGACCGCACTCGATCCGGCCAAACTGGCCCAGCTGACGCTGGATGGCGCCACAGTCGCCGTGTTCGGCTCGTCGCACTCGTCGATGATCGCGCTGCCGAATCTATTGAACACACCGGTGAAAAAAGTGCTCAACTTCTATCGGAGCCCGCTGAAATATGCCGTCTACCTTGAGAATTGGATACTGCACGACGATACCGGACTCAAGGGCCACGCCGCCGACTGGGCGCACGAGAACATCGACGGAACGCCCCCGCCGCGACTGGCACGCTGTCACATCGGCGATCCGGAATTCGACG
>NZ_JBYCLD010000312.1:0-3645 GCF_057473725.1 Mycobacterium sp. TH-M11
GACGTTCAGGTGTGCCGCTATGCTGCGAGTATGGATCCGCTCGTTCGGCCGCGCTTCGAGTCCTCGGCGTTGCTGACGATCGACGTTCAGGCCGACACCCTCGACGGCGGGACTCTCGAGATCCCCGGCACTTCAGCAGCCGTGCCGCAGATCGCCGCACTGTGCCGGGCATTTCGAGGTGCTGGCCTGCCGATTGTGCACATTGTCCGGCTCTACCTTGCCGACGGAAGCAATGCCGAGCCGGTGCGCAAATCACTTGTTGCCGGCAGCAGTCCGATGCTGCGGCCAGACACACCCGGGCGCCTGCTGGCGCCAGACATCACGCCAGATCCGGCCACGCAATTCGACGATCAACTCCTGCTGTCGGGACATCCACAGCGGCTTGCCGAGCGCGAGATCATCCTCTACAAACCGCGGTGGGGCGCCTTCTACGGCACGATCCTCGATGACTACTTGCGCGAGAATCTGATCGACACCGTGGTGTTCGCTGGGTGCAATTATCCCAACTGTCCACGCACATCCATCTACGAGGCCAGCGAGCGCGACTATCGCGTGGTGCTTGTCGAGGATGCGGTATCCGGCCTCTACGAACGCGGCCGCGCAGAGATGGCCGACATCGGCGTCACGCTGCAACCGGCCGATCTTGTCATAGCCAGCCTCCGCCGATTGACCGGCGATAGCGGCGGTTAGCTGACAGCAACGCGTCGCGCGTGCGGCCAACGGCGTAACTAGAGCGCTGTGTTGACCGGGGGATCAGTGGTTGCGGGCGACAATCACCGGTGTCCGCGACGCGTGCGCCAACGCGTTGCTGACCGAACCGAGAGCCATCCCGGCGAAGCCGCCACGGCCGTGACTGCCGACCACGACGAGCTGGGCGGTCGCAGAGAGGTTGATAAGGTGAGCGGCCGGACGATCGTCCATTACCGCCCGCTGCACGTGGACGTCCGGGTAACGCTTCTGATAACCAGCCAGCCGCTCGGTCAGCATTTCGCCGACACCGGCAAGGCCCTCGGAGTACTTCGTGCTCAGAATTTGCGACAGTTCGGTGTCGCTGGCCGCGTGCAGGACCATCAGATCGGCACCTCGCATCGATGCCTCCCTGAACGCGATCTCAGCCGCGACCTCCGACGATGCTGAACCATCGAATCCCAGTAGTACCGGAGATTTTGGGTCTTGGGAAGACAGCGAAGGTGCGCGGTCGATCACCGCTACCGGGCAGTGCGCGTGGCGGATCAGGGCATTGCTCACCGACCCCAGCAGCCAACGACGCAGTGCGCCCTGTCCGTGAGCGCCCACGACCACCATCTCCGCATCTTTGGACATGTCGATAAGCGCCGGAGCAGGCCGCGAAAAGAACACCTGGCGCCTAACATCCTCTGGTGCATTGTCTTTCATGGACTCGTTGATGTTGGTCACGGCATCGTCGAGGATGGCGTCGGCGTCAGTTTCGTAGAGTTCGCGTAGATCCGGATTCGACCGTCCCGGAGCCGGCATGGCAATGGCTTGCACCAACGTCAGGCGAACCTGGCGGTTGGCTGCCTCGTATGCCGCCCACCGGACAGCCGCATCGGCGTCCCCTGATCCATCGACGCCCACGACAATGCCGTAATACGCTTTAGAATATGACATTTCGTTGTCCTCATTCTTGCCGGTATCCGGTGAGAGCGGCTCGACTTCGACGTTAGGATCTGTCGCCGCCGCACGGTAGAGGCGTGAGTCCCGCGCACGGTGGCCATAGGACCTTCGAGCCGAAAGCTGACGTGCGGGAGCTATCCGCAAACGCGCATCAGTCGATGAGCGGTGCCGTCCAGCGAATGAGCGTTCCGCCCGACTCCGGTGTACTAATCGAGCAAGTGCCACCCGCCTGCTCGGCGCGACGATGTAAGTTCGCCAATCCGCTTCGTCGCTGGTTGTACTCTGGGATCCCGCAGCCGTCATCGACGACATCAATCAGGAGTTCGTCGCCGACCTTTACCACGATGTTCAGATGTGTTGCGCCAGAATGCCGCACGGCGTTACTGACGGCTTCGGCGACGACGGCCTCCGCGTGTTGGGCCAACTGAGGACCGACCGCGGTCATCGGGCCGGACACGTGCAACGTGGTGGTGATGTTGCGATTCTCAGTCAGGTCGGCGACGGTGTTCTGGACTTTTCGACGAAATCCGACTTCGCCGGTACTCGACGAATGCAACTCGAAGATGGTGTTGCGGATGTCCTCTATGGTGTTCTGCAGATCGTCAATAGTGCCGTTGAGCCGCGCAACCAGATCGGGGGAGCGGGTTCGCGCAATGGTTCCCTGTACGTCCAGGCCGATGGCGAACAGCCGTTGGATCACGTAGTCGTGCAGATCATGCGCGATTCGCTCACGATCGGCCAGAATCGACAGCTCACGTGTGTCTTTGCTGCTGGTCGCCAAGGCCAGTGCAAGAGCGGCCTGGCTGGCGAAGTCGCCGACCAAATCGAGATAGCTTGAATCGAAGGGTATCTCGTCGACGTGGCGTGCGACAGCGATCACTCCTCTGATAGTTCGTGCGTATCGCAGTGGCATGACGATCGCTGAGCGTTCGCCCGCGTCGGTGAACGCCTGGATGGGATACCGAAAAGATTCGGTGATCATCGGCGAGCCGGTGCGAAAGACATGACCGGTTGTCGAACCGTCGACCGGTACTTCTTGGCCGAGCACCTCTTCGGCGTGTGCCCCGGCCGCGGCAGACACGATGAGGGTGTCGATGTCTTCGGGTGGCAGGTCGGCATCGGAGGGGGTGAGCACGATCGCTTGCTCGGCGTCCGCCAGCTTCTGGACTTGCGCGGCGATCAGTTGAAGGGGCAACTGTGTCGAGTCGATGCCCAAGAGCAATTCGGTGATGATCCCTCGGCTGGCTTCCAGCCATTCCGCCCGGCGCTCACTGCGTTCGAACAGTTGAGCGTTGTCAATGGCTACCGCCGCGGCCGAGATGAACACCCGCACCGCGACTTCGTGCGATTCGCTGAACGTCCATCCAAGCCGGTCGTCGGTTAGGTAAAGGCCGCCAAAAACCTTGTCCTGTCGCATAATTGGCACGCCGAGAAAGGCGCGCATACGAGGGTAGCCGGCCGGTAGTCCGACTGCTGCCGGGTGCGTGGTGAGATCCACCAGGCGAAGTGGTGAGGCCTGACCCAACACCACCCCGATGAGGCCCTTGCCGGTAGGTGGGCCGCCGATACGAGCGATCGAGTCTGTACTCATCCCGGCGTGAACGAACGAGGTCAGCCTGCCGTCCTGGTCACGGATCGCCAACGCGCCGTAGCGGCAACCCGTCAGCGCCATCGCTTCGGTGACAACGTGGTGCAGCGTCGAGTCAAGGTCGAGTTGTGAGCCGGTTTCCACGATGGCGCGCAGCAGTTGCCCGGTCTGTTCGGGGACCGCCAGCAACTCCTCGAGACCGTCGCTTGCCTGCTCGCACGGCCTCTGGAAGCCTGATGCCGAAGACGACTCGTTCTCGCCCATAGTCACTGGCGCGCAGCCTCCAAACCCCCCGGTCGCTGGCATAAAGCATACCGGCTGGGCGGGCTTAGCGGGGGTGATCGAGTCGACGACGGGGGCGGTCAGCGCTTGCTGGCGGTGCGGGGCAGCGCGTGTTCGTGCGCTCCGTCACCGTCGAGAGA
>NZ_JBYCLD010000313.1:0-7660 GCF_057473725.1 Mycobacterium sp. TH-M11
ACGCCGGCGTACCGCGAAGAATTCAAGAAACAGGCCAACGCGGGGATCATTCCGGAGGCACGCAAGCGGGAAGTCGTCAGCCAGGTCAGTATCGCGGGTACGGGAATCATGGTCGCCAACCGAAACTCTGGGTCGGTGATGGTTTTCATGAATCGCACCGTGACCGACAAGTCGAAGCAGCCGATCTACGAGGGCAGCCGGCTGCGGGTGGACTATCAGCGGGTCGACGGCAAGTGGCTGATCAACTACATTCAGCCGATCTAACTCCGCAACGAGTTACTCAGCGGCATTGCCCGATATCGTTGCAGTCCAACGGGTAACGATCGACCGGACTGGGCAACGGCCCTACGAAGGCCAACGTGAACGGCGTCTTCGTCATCCCGGGCTGTAGGCCGCAGACGTCGCTGTGAATGCTGGTGTGTGTTCCGGTGAGCGAGACGTCGTCGAAGGCGTAGGTGTCGGTCGTCGGCCCGTAGGTGCCGTCAGGGCACACCACGCCATTGGGCTTGCCGATCTCAAAGGTCCACCGGTCGCTGGCCAAGCGGGCTCGGCCAGAGTAATTCGCCATCTTCGCGGCCCGGCTCACCGGTGCCCGGGCCGTGAAACTGCTGACGTTCAGCGCGCAGAGGTCCGCGGCGATCACCGGGTCGGTGAAATCCGGGATGGCCCGTTGCCGCGACGGCGCATCGCAGAGCGCCGCGATCTTCCAGGTCGCCGCGGGCACACCCGCTTCGGTGAAGGTGTACATGCCGTCCGGCGGGGGACCGAGCGCCTTCGCCGGCATCGCTGTGCCCACACCGACGAGCGTCATGGCCACAGCGGCGGTCATGCCGCGGGAGAGGATCGCCATGCCTCCAGTATCGCAGTGCGCCAACGGCCGTGCCGCGAAATCAGCCGTTTAGCGAATGACCGGCGGCCAGCGCATCGAGGAATGACCGGGCCCACCGGTCGACGTCGTGGACGAGTACCTGACGCCGCAGCGCCCGCATCCGGCGCCGTCCCTCATCCGCGGGCTGGTTGATCGCCGCCTCGATCGCATCCTTGACGCCCTCGAGGTCGTGCGGATTGACTAGGTAGGCCTGCGTGAGTTCGGCTGCGGCGCCGGTGAATTCGCTCAGCACCAGCGCGCCACCCAGGTCGCTGCGGCACGCGACGTACTCCTTGGCCACCAGATTCATCCCGTCGCGCAAGGGGGTGACCACCATGACGTCACTGGCCACAAAGAACGCGATGAGCTCGTCGCGGGGGACCGGGCGATGCAGGTAGTGCACCACCGCGTGGCCGACCTCGCTATATTCGCCGTTGATGTGCCCGACCTGCCGCTCGATGCCCTCGCGCAGCCTCTGATAGCTCTCCACCCGTTCGCGGCTGGGCGTGGCGAGCTGGATCAGCACCGTGTCGTCGCCCTTGACGCGCCCCTCGGCGAGCAATTCGCCGAGCGCCTTGAGCCGCACGTCGATGCCCTTGGTGTAGTCCAGCCGGTCGACGCCGAGCAGGATCCTGCGGGGGTTGCCGAGCTCGGCCCGAATCTCCTTGGCCCGCCGTCGGATGTTGCGGTCGCGGCCCTTCCGGTCGAGTTCGGCGGAGTCGATGGAGATCGGGAACGCGCCCACCCGGACGATGCGGTCGCCGAGCTGCACCTCACCCAATCGTGTGCGCACCCCGACCGAACCGCGCGAAGTGCTCGCGCCGGTCAGGCGCCGAGCCAGGATGAGGAAGTTCTGCGCCCCGCCGGCCAGATGGAAGCCCACCAGGTCGGCGCCCAGCAGCCCCTCGACGATCTCGGTTCGCCACGGCATCTGCATGAACAGTTCGACCGGCGGGAACGGTATATGCAGGAAAAACCCGATCGTCAGGTCCGGTCGCAGCTCGCGCAGCATCTTGGGTACCAGTTGCAGCTGATAGTCCTGCACCCAGACGACGGCTCCCTTGGCCGCCGCGCGCGCGGTCGCCTCGGCGAAGCGGCGATTGACGTCGACGTAGCGGTCCCACCATTCCCGGTGGTAGATCGGCTTGACGATGACGTCGTGGTACAGCGGCCACAGCGAGGCGTTGGAGAAACCCTCGTAGTACTCCTCGACGTCATCGGCCGACAGCCGCACCGGGTGTAGCCGGAGGTCCTCTTCGACGATGGGTTCGTCCTGGACGTCGACGTCGTCGTCGACGACTCCGGGCCAGCCGATCCATGCGCCGCGGCGGCGGCGCAGCAGGGGCTCCAGCGCGGTGACCAATCCGCCTGGACTGCGTTTCCAGGTGACGGTGCCATCGGGCAACCGCTCCATGTCGATCGGCAGCCGATTGGCGACCACGACGAAGTCGGACACCCCGGCGGCAGGGCTTGTCGTGACCTTGCCTGCGGGGGGCACTTACACCTCGATCTTCGCGGGCCCAATACCAAGCATCGACAGGAACATCCGGCACTCTTCGGCGTCGTTGGCATAGGCCGCTACCACGCGCCTGGCCTGGCTGGCCGTGTCATCGGGCAACGGCTCGACTTCGTCGATTTCATGGCTGTCTGATTTGGCGGACATAACATAACTGTAGGCGACGTGCGCGATCAGCCGCACGGGCAGCCGCAACCCCCTGGATGAAGCGTTACGGTAGCGTCGTAATGTGTAACTCCGATAGCCGTTCACTGGAACTCTGTGCGAATGAGGTAGCCCGATGTCAGACGCCGACGAGTTGGTGGCTTACGAAACTCTCGATGAGGGCCGCATCGCGCGGATCTGGTTGAACCGGCCTGAGGCGCACAACGCGCAGAGCCGGGGATTGCTTGTCCAGCTTGACGAGGCATTCTTGCGTGCCGAGGCTGACGATGGCGTCCGGGTGGTGATCCTGGCCGCCCGCGGTAAGAATTTCTCCGCCGGCCACGACCTCGGCTCGGAGTTGGCGCTGGCGGAGCGGGCTCCCGGAGACGCGCAGCTGCCGAGCTTCCGGATCAACGGCGCCACCCGTGCGGCCATCATGGAGAAGACCTACTTGCAGGAGTGGCACTACTACTTCCAGAACACCTGCCGCTGGCGTGATCTGCGCAAGATCACGATCGCCCAGGTAAACGGCAACGCGATTTCGGCCGGGCTGATGCTGATCTGGGCATGCGACCTGATCGTCGCCGCCGACAACGCGAAGTTCAGTGACGTGGTGGGTGTTCGGCTGGGCATGCCCGGTGTCGAATATTATGCCCACCCTTGGGAATTCGGCCCTCGCAAGGCGAAAGAGCTTCTGCTGACCGGTGATTCGCTGGACGCTGACGAGGCGTACCGGCTGGGCATGGTGTCCAAAGTCTTTCCGGTCGACGAATTGGCCGACAAGACCTTGGAATTCGCCCGTCGGATCGCCGAGCGGCCCACGATGGCCGCGCTGCTGATCAAGGACTCGGTGAACGCCGCCTCCGACGCGATGGGCTTCACTGAGGCGTTGCGGCACGCGTTCCACATCCACGAGTTGGGCCATGCGCACTGGGCCGCACACAACGAGAACCGGTATCCGGTCGGGCTGCCGCCCGATGTCGAGGATTGGCGCCAGGCGAAGTCGACGAATATCGCCCGCAAAGACACTCCATAGCCGTAGCCGTAGCCGTAGCCGTAGCCGTAGCCGTAGCCATAGCCATAGCCATAGCCATAGCCATAGCCGCGGGGGTGTTCGCTGTGCCCGCCTCCGCGCGAATTCCGATTCTGCAGCGGGTCGATTCGCTCAGAGGCGGGCAGATCGGGTCCCCGGAATTGGCCGAGCCTGCTGTGGTTCTATGACTAGAACGTGTTTCAGTTTTCTGGCGCGAAGGAGTGGGCATGCGGCTTTCGTTTGAAGACCGGACGTACCTGGTCACCGGTGGCGGCAGCGGGATCGGCAAAGGCGTGGCCGCCGGCCTGGTTGGCTCCGGGGCGTCGGTGATGATCGTCGGCCGCAACGCCGATCGGCTGGCGGCGGCCGCCGAGGAAATCGATGCGGCCACCGCGGGCGTCGGCGCGATCCGCTACGAACCCGCTGACGTCACCAACGAAGACGAGGTCACCCGCGCCGTCGAGGCCGCGACGGCGTGGCACGGCCGGTTGCACGGCGCGGTGCACTGCGCCGGCGGATCGCTGACGATCGGCCCGATCACCCAGATGGACTCCGACGCATGGCGACGCACTGTCGACCTCAACATCAACGGAACCATGTACGTCCTCAAACACTGCGCCCGAGAGATGGTGCGCGGGGGCGGCGGGTCGTTCGTCGGCATCTCCTCAATCGCGTCCAGCAACACCCACCGCTGGTTCGGCGCCTACGGCGTCACCAAGGCCGGTCTGGACCACCTGATGCAGCTGGCCGCCGACGAACTCGGCCCGTCCTGGGTGCGGGTCAACAGCATCCGGCCGGGTCTGATCCGCACCGACATGGTCGCGCCGATCATCGACTCTCCGGAACTGTCCGAGGACTACGCGGCCTGTACGCCGTTGCCGCGGGTCGGTGAGGCCGAAGACATCGCCAATATGGCGATGTTCCTTCTCAGCGACGCCGCCGGTTGGGTCACGGGCCAGTGCATCAACGTCGACGGCGGGCACCTGCTGCGCCGCGGCCCGGACTTCACCGCGATGCTCGAGCCGGCGTTCGGCGCCGACGGTCTGCGCGGAGTCGTCTGACGGCCGAGCTGTGCCGCTGCGCTCGCCACGCAAGGAACCGGCTGTGAAAAGTTATGCTCTTCAGCCATGAGCAGACCTCGAGAAGTTGCTCGCAACGAGGCTTCCGCGTCCATTTCGCGGCCGGCCGGCGGCGCGCGCACCATTCGCGGCCTGGACCCGGATCAGCGTCGGGCCAAGCGCCTTGAGCAGTTGCTGTCCGCTGCCTTGGAGCTGTTTGCCAGCAAGGGATACATCAACACCTCGATCGAGCAAATCTGCCAGGCGGCTTACGTCGGTAATAAAGCCTTCTATGAACTATTCAGCGGCAAAGAAGACTGCTATGTGGCGCTGCTGCACGAGATCAGCGAACGGATCAAGCGGCAGGTGGTGCAGACGGCGGAGCAGTTGTCTGGCGAGGACCTCACAGAAGCGGTCCGGCTGCTGCTGACAACGTTCGCCCACGCGGTCGTCGACGACCCCCGCGTCGCGATCGTGGCCTTCCGCGACGTAGGCGGCATCTCCTTCGAAGTCGAGCGCCAGCGCCGCGAGAATCGCCGTTGGGTCGCGTCTTTTTTCGAGGACCTCTGGTGCCGCTACCACCTGACCGCAGGGCGAGCGCGCGGCCACGGGATCGAGACACATGCGCTGGCGATCGGGACTGCCGGCGGGCTCTTCGAGATAGTGGCCAGCTGGTTACACGGCACGGCCACCCAGGAGGCCGATATCGGCGACCTGATCGCTGAGTTGATCGGCTTTGCCTCGCTGGTACATGCCGGGCTGCTCGAGCACCGGGTATCTGCTGACCGTCCCTGAGAATGTTCGACCATCGCGCGGACACCAAGTCGTACCAGCTCGAAAAGCTCGAAATATAGCCAAGCATCGGCGCTGATCCGGGATGCGTGGGCGTCGCGGCACGGCCGCGGGATCATTCCGAAAGGCGCTATTGCTTAGAATAAGAGGCCGTGTTCTAATGATTTTCTCACCTGCACCCCGACGGCAACGCCGAACGCCGGTGGGTTAGGCATCTGTCCGCAGGAAAGCGCGGTCGCGGCGGTGCCGTACGCCGTCGAATGAACCGCGCTTGGCCGACCGACATCGATAAGGACACGGCATGCAGCGAGCGCTTCGTCCGATAGTCACCTCATTCTCCGCAGTGATCGCCGTTCTGAGCGCGGCCTGCATCGCGGTAACTCCGGTGGCCCCGTCGCCCAACGTGCAGACGCGCGACGTCCGACTGGTGGACGACATCGCCTACATCATTGGTGGCAGCGGAACGCCGATACCATCGACCAGCGACGTTCAGACCAATTTCGATCTTTTCGTCAAGCCGCTCTACCCGGGTTACACGCCCGAGCCGCTCTATACGCCTGAGGGCAATTACGGGCTCTACACCGGGGTGAAGAGCTTGCCGCTGGACACCTCGGAAGCTCAGGGCACCCAGATCCTCTACAACACGATCACCTCAGAAGTCGCCAACGGCAACGATGTCGTCATCAAAGGCGCTTCGCAGAGCTCGACGATATCCGGGATGACGATGACCGAGCTGGCGGCGCAGAACGTTCCCAGTTCCGACGTTTCTTTCGTGCTGACCGGTGACCCCAACAATCCCGACGGGGGCCTGTTCGAACGCCTGGCGGGGCTGTCGCTACCCAGCCTCGGCATCACGTTCAACGGCGCGACCCCCTCCGATCTGTACCCGACCACCATCTTCACTCAGGAATACGACGGCTTCGCCGACGTCTGCAAGTACCCGATCGACTTCGTCTGCGACCTCAACTCCATCGCCGGCATCCAATATGTGCATCCCACCTATTCGACGCTCACGACCGCGCAGGTCACGCCGACGACCGCCGGCGGCGACGCGATCGCGCTGCCGACGGTGGGCGACACGATGACGACCTACTACATGATTCCCACCGCGGACCTACCGCTGCTGGATCCCATCCGGGAGATACCGGTAATCGGCAACCCGCTGGCTGACCTGCTGCAGCCCGACCTCGAGGTGCTGGTCAACCTGGGCTACGGCAACCCCGACTACGGTTGGTCGCAGGGTCCGGCGAACGTTCCGACCGAATTCGGGCTGTTCCCCAGCGTGAGTGATTTGGAGAAAGTGCCTGCTCTGTTGGCGTCGGGAACTCAGCAGGGTATCGAGAATTTCATCGGCGATTTCAACGGCTCGGGACCCAACCCGGTGTCGTTGACCGCGCTGCTGGATCCCACGACGAGCACCACAGCGTCGACCGACACGCTGTCCGCGCTGACGCCCGCCGGCATCGTCGCTGACCTGACCAACCTGGTCAACACGTTCTCAAGTGTCACCTCGACGGCCTATGCGACCCTGCTGCCCACCGCCGACGTCATCAACACGCTGCTCACCAGCTTGCCGGCCTATGACGTCACCCTCTTCACCGAGGGGCTGCAGTCCGGCAACCTTCTCGAAGCCATCGGCCAGCCCATCGCCAGCGACACCTACCTGCTCCAGCTGGCAGCAGGCTTCGAGCTCTTCGCTGTGCTAGACCAGTTCTCGACCATCGGCACCGAGTTGTCCGGCCTGACGTTCTGACCCGCAACCTGTCCACTGACCGGGACGGGGTAGCGCCGAAAGCGTAAATCCGGTCCACCATGAGAAGTCGCTGCCTAAGACAGGACGACATCATGGCCCGACAGGTAATCGACAACATCGCCGACATCGCCGACCAGCTGCGGGCCCAGGGCGAGGAGGCCGAACGCCTCGGCCGGATGCCCGACGACACCGCCAAGTTGCTCAAAGCGGCCGGCCCGATCAAGCTGCTGCAACCCAGGCAGTACGGCGGATTCGAATCGCACCCAAGGGAATTCGCGGAGACTGTGATGGCGGTGGCCGCCCTCGACGGCGCCGCGGGCTGGGTCTGCGGCGTAGTGGGCGTGCACCCGTGGCAGTTGGCCTTCGCCGACCCGAAGGTCCGCGAGGAGGTGTGGGGCGCCGACGACAACACCTGGATGGCCTCCCCATATGCGCCCACCGGCCTCGCCGTCCCGGTCGACGGCGGCTACGTCTTCAACGGCCGCTGGCAGTTCAG
>NZ_JBYCLD010000314.1:0-10591 GCF_057473725.1 Mycobacterium sp. TH-M11
CGACCTGAACCGCGACCGCACCGGAGGCGGTGCGCACTTTCCGCACGTACGCCACCGCACGAATCTACCGGTTTAGTACCCCAAATCGCCCACCACAACAAAGGAAAGTGCTGGTCAAGACGCTATGCCCCCGGAATTCCGTCGGACATGTCCAAACTCAGGTCAAAAGCCGAGATTGTTTCATTCGAGTCTCGTAGGTCGCGGTAGCGCAACGCTACGGTTTCAAACGGTGATCTGATCGTGTTGTTACTGTGACAAAACTACCCTACCGTTATCAAAGTGAAACCTGTGCTCTATGTGTATGGAGTGCTTACGGAGGGGAGTTCTACATGACCACGAGGAAATCGGCCGGGGGGCGGACAACTGCGGCTAACGGGCGCACCCGGTGGGACACCGTCGAGATCGTGGCGACCTCGGTTGTGCGTCCTGTCATCGTTACCGCGGCTGTCTTTGCCGCGGTCTTAGGGGCGGTTCCGGAAGCGCATGCCGATTCGGTCGGTGACGCGGTCGGGCCGGCTCTCAACGGTGTGGGTATCGGCAACAATGGTCCGGTGAGCAGCGCCATCGCCCAGATGGGACAGTCGATCTGCCCCATGCTGGTCAAGCCGGGCAGCAGCCTGGCCAGTGGCGCGGCCCAGATGAGCGGCCAGGGTGGCCTGGCTCCACCCATGGTGGGCTTCCTGGCCAGCATGGCGATCCAATCGCAATGTCCGGGCTTTATGACGTCGGTCGCGAACGGCAACATGCCTTTTCCGCTTCCCGGCGCCAGCGGACTGGGACTGCCGCTTGGCCTGCCAGGGATGCCCACTCCATAGCGGCTGTCGCCGGCCGCTGAACTCGCTGGTGGGTGGCTGCGGCCGTTACCGGGCGCCCGGGTTGGCGTTGGAGTCGAACAACGGCAACGCCGGACAACGGTGCTTCTTTTCCAGGGCCAGGAGTAACCTTTTGCGATCCAGCCCGCCACCGTACCCGGTGAGGCTGCCGCTGGCGCCGACCACCCGGTGGCACGGAACAATGATCGCGATTGGGTTGTGGCCGTTGGCAAGTCCCACAGCCCGGGCCGCGCCCGGAGTGCCTATCTGTGCTGCGATCTCGCCGTAGGACCGAGTCTCGCCGAACGGGATCGTCAGCAGTGCCTGCCACACCCGCCGCTGAAACTGGCTGCCCTGCAGCTCGAGGTCGAGTTCGAAATCGGTTCGCACACCGGCGAAGTAGGCGTTGAGCTGGTCGACGGCGTCGCCGAATGCCGTCGGATTCGCCGACCAGCCGGCCCGGTTCGGCTCGTGGGTTTGGTCGACCATTCTCACATTGGTCAGCGTTTGGCCGTGGCCGGCCAGGGTCAGCAGACCGATCGGGGAGTCGATGGTTCGGTAGTGCGTCATGCGGTCTCCTTGACAGGCCAGCGGTTCACCGAGTGCTCCAGCGTCGTCCATAAATGCTGTGTCGCGTAAGAACGCCACGGGCGCCATCGTCGACTTCGCGCGGTCAACTCGCGATGATCCGTGGGTAGGCCCAGTCGCGCTGTGGCCAAACGTAATCCAAGGTCGTCGACCGGGAAGGCATCAGGATCGCCCAGACCTCGCATGGCGATGATTTCGGCGGTCCACGGGCCGACCCCGGGTACTGACAGCAATTGACGGCGAGCCGCCTGCCAGTCGCAGCCGGCGTTCAGCACCACGCTGCCGTCGCCGAGCGCCGCGATGAGGCCGGTGACGGTTCGTTGTCGGGAGGCGGGAACGGCCAGCTGAGCGGGGTCGATGTCGCCGAGTTGCTCGATCGACGGAAATAGATGCGTCAGTGCGCCGTTCGCGTCGTGAATCGCATCGCCATATGCCATGACCAGCCTGCCGGCGTGGGTGCGCGCCGCCTTCATGGAGACCTGCTGACCCAGCACTGCCCGCACGGCGAGTTCAGCCTCCTCGACGGTCCGCGGAATACGCTGGCCTGGGGCGTTCGCGACCACTGGGGCCAGCACCTCATCGGAGCTCAACACGTCGATCACCGCGCCCGGGTCGGCATCGAGATCGAGCAATCGCCGGCAGCGGGCGATCGCTGACGTCACATCGCGGAAGTCGTCGAGGACCAGAACGCAGCGGACATGGTCGGTTGCCGGTGTGAGACTGACGATCCCGTTGCCGAACGGGAGCCGTAGCGTTCGCCGAAAGGCGCCGTCGCGGACCTCTTCGCACCCTGGTACCACGGCAGCGGCCAGATGGCCGAACACTCCTTCGTAGGCGAACGGGACCCGAACCTGCAGGCGCAGCGTCACCGTGCCCGGAGACGTTGCTTCTGCCGGACGACGTCCGCGGCCGGTGGCTGTGCTTCTGCGTAATTCCGTTGGTGTGCAGTCGAATACCGAACGCACGGTGTCGTTGAATTGCCGGATGCTGGAAAAGCCGGCGGCAAAAGCGATATCGCCGATGGGGAGATCTGTGGTGTCGATCAATACCCGTGCGGTCTGTGCCCGCTGGGCCCGGGCCAGGGCGAGTGGACCGGCGCCGGCCTCGTTCTGCAGCAGCCGCTGAAGTTGGCGGGTGGTGTAACCCAGCCGGGTCGCCAGGCCGGTAACGCCCTCACGGTCAACGGTGCCATCGGCGATCAGGCGCATCGCCCGCGCGACGAGGTCGTCGCGGATGTTCCACTCCGGCGAGCCGGGCGAGGCGTCGGGGCGGCACCGTTTGCACGCCCGATACCCCCCACGCTGCGCCGCGGCCGCCGTCGGATAGAAGCGCACATTGCGGGCGAACGGCGGGTGCACGGGGCAACTCGGCCGGCAATAGATCCCGGTGGTGCGCACCGCGGTGACAAACCAGCCGTCAAACCGGGTGTCCTTGGATTGCACGGCCCGGTAGCAGCGGTCGAAGTCTTCGTGCACGCTTTGACTTTTACACCCGCGTACCGACATTGCTAGCGGAAAAGCGACGTGGCCGTCGCCAGCAGAAACGCCCCCGCCGGTCTCGGGTTCACACGGTCGTCGCAGGCTTACTTCGGTGGCATCCGGATGCCACCGTCGACGCGGACCACCTCGGCGTTCATGTAGGAGTTGGTGAGCAGTTCGACGACCATGGAAGCCAACTCGTCGGGCTTGCCCAGGCGGTGCGGGAACAGCACGGACTCCCCGAGCTTGGCCTTGAACGCCTCTGAGGCCTCGCCCTCGCCGTAGATCGGGGTGTCGATCAGTCCGGGAGCGACGGTGTTGACGCGGATACCGACGGCTGAGAGGTCGCGGGCGACCGGCAGGGTCAGACCTACGACGCCGCCCTTGGACGACGAGTAGGCGGCCTGGCCGATCTGGCCGTCGAAGGCCGCCACACTGGTCATGTTGACGATCGCGCCACGCTCACCGGTCTCGGTGAAGTCGTTCTTGCTCATCTGAGTGGCCGCGATGCGGATGCAGTCGAAGGTGCCGACGAGGTTGATGTCGAGGACCTTCTTGTAGGCACCGAGGTCGTGCGCGGAGGAGAACTCACCGTCCTTGCCAATGGTGCGCTGAGCCCAGCCGATGCCGGCAGAGTTGACCAGCGCTCGCAGCGGGCCCAGGTCGGCCGCGGTCTTGACCGCGTCGATGATCTGGTCGGTGTTGGTGACGTCGACGGTGACGAAGACGCCACCGATCTCGTTGGCGAGTGCTTCGCCCTTGTCGGCCTGAAGGTCCGCTACGACGACCCGGGCACCTTTGGCGGCCAACTGACGGGCAGTCGCCGCACCGATTCCTGACGCGCCGCCGGTGACGACGGCGCTAGCTCCATTGATATCCACAGCGACATCCTATGCACGACGCAATTGCCGGATCGTTCGCCATTGCCCAGCCTCCCGGAGCGCTTCCTTCGGGTGCCGACCTGACCGAGCTAGGAGAGTGATGCCAGTTGGGTGGGATGATCGTGGCCGCGCAACGTGACGGTGTGTCCCAGCGACCAGTGGGCCCGCTCGCCATCGCTGGACGCGTTGACAGTCTCGGAGGAGGCCAGTAGCCGGTGTGGCTCGTTTTTGGCCAACGCGCACAGCCGCGCGGCCTCGTTGACCGGTTCGCCGATCACCGTGTATTCAAACCTTTCCTTGGCGCCGACATTGCCGGCCACCGCGTTGCCGGCCGTGACCCCGATGCCGGCCTTGATCTCGGGTACTTCGCTGTCCAGACGACGGGCGATAGCGCGTGCGGCACTGAGCGCCTGATCCTCGGGTCGGTCGAGATGGTTGGGAGCTCCGAAGACCGCAAGCACCGCGTCGCCCTCGAATTTGTTGACCAGCCCGTGATGACGGTCGACCTCTTCGACGATCACCGCGAAGAACCGGTTGAGCAGTTGGACGACCTCGGCGGCCGGTCGGCTCGTCACCAATTGCGTCGACCCGATGACATCGACGAAAACCACTGCGACATGGCGTTCTTCGCCACCGAGTTGCGGCATGTCGCGCTCGGCGGCGGCGGCGACTTCGCGTCCGACGTGGCGCCCGAACAAATCCCGCACCCGTTCCCGCTCGCGCAGACCGTCGACCATCGCGTTGAATCCGCGCTGCAACTCCCCGAGTTCGGTCCCGTCGAACACCACCAGATCGCCGCGTAGGTCGCCCTCTTCGACGCGTTTGAGTGCAGCCCGAACCATCCGTACCGGTGTCGCGGTCAGCCAGGCCAGGATCCACATCAGTACGAAGCCGAAAATTACTGCGGCAGTGGAGATCACCAAGATCGCGACCGCCAACTGGGTTTTGCTCAGATTGTCCAGCAGCACGCCACCCAACAGGGCGGTGACCATGATGCCGAGCATCGGGACGCCAGAACCCAGCAGCCACACGGTCAGCGTCCGGCCCATGATCCCGGGCGCCAGTCGTCGCGGCGGACCGCCCGCCTCGAGCGCCTGGGCAGCCACCGGTCGCAGCGCGAACTCGGTGAACAGATAGCACGCAGTGGACACCAGGATCCCGCATACGCTGACGCAGAAGCCGACGATCGGAATGAACGTGCTATTGGCCAAACCGTAAAGCGTTGTCAGCAAAGCGGTCCCGATCACCCACAGCACGAGGACACCGAGCGCCAGCCAGAACGGTGCGGTGAACGTCGCGCGTTCGTCGCCGGGGGTGGGTTGTCGCTCCTCGATGGACCAGCGCAGGACGCCGATGGTCCGGCGGGTGATCAAATAGGTGCCCAGACCCAGTGCGACGACACAATACGCCGGCGTGACGGCAAAGGTGATCCACAGATACTCGGCGCTGAAGACGCTCGGCTTCGGGAACGCGACAGTCAGCAGCAGCGCCGCGACGCCGATCCCGATCACGTTCGCTCCGAGAATGAATACCGTCAGGATGAGCTGGATCCGCACCCGGCGCCGGGACTGGCTCTCCGACACCTTGCCCAGCAGCCAGGATCCATAGGCCGGAGTGTCGGGCAGTCGACCGCTCTGCTGGGTGACCCGCTCCAACACGCGCCCCAGCCGCTGCGCGGTCGATCGCCTGGCCGTCATGGTGGCGTCAGCCTAGTTGCTCGGTGGGCTCGCGCTTAAGGTGTGGTGCGTGCGCCTCGTCATCGCTCGTTGCACCGTGGATTACGTCGGACGGCTGACCGCTCACTTGCCTTCGGCGCGGCGGCTGCTGCTGTTCAAGGCCGACGGCTCGGTGAGCGTGCATGCCGACGACCGCGCCTACAAGCCGCTGAACTGGATGAGCCCGCCGTGCTGGTTCTCCGAAGAGGCCGGTGACGCCTCGGTGTGGGTGGTACAGAACAAGGCCGGCGAGCAACTGCGCATCACGGTCGAGGAGATCGACCACGACTCAAGCCATGAGCTAGGGATCGACCCAGGGCTGGTCAAGGACGGTGTCGAAGCCCACTTACAGGTGCTGCTCGCCGAGCATGTCGAGTTGCTCGGAGCCGGCTACACGCTGGTGCGCCGCGAGTACATGACGCCGATCGGTCCGGTCGACCTACTGTGCCGCGACGATCAGGGGCGCTGCGTTGCGGTCGAGATCAAGCGCCGTGGTGAAATCGATGGAGTCGAGCAGCTCACCCGATACCTGGAGTTGCTCAACCGGGACAGTCTGCTGGCGCCGGTGAGCGGGGTCTTTGCGGCCCAGCAGATCAAGCCGCAGGCGAAAACCTTGGCAACCGATCGCGGGATTCGTTGTCTGACATTGGATTACGACAAAATGCGGGGCATGGATTCCGACGAGTTCCGGTTGTTCTGAGCTGCCTCACTAGACTGCGGTCATGTCTCGGCGCCGCAGTTCAGCGCGTCGGCAGCAGCCACCTCCGCCGCTGCCCGCTCCGCGTCGGGTGGAGACCGGGCCGGGCGGCCACCACTACGAGGTGCGGTCGATAGCCGCTGCGCGGGCTCTCAAAACCTATCGCTGCCCGGGCTGCGATCACGAAATACGACCAGGCACAGCCCATGTGGTGGTGTGGCTGGCCAACTGCGGCGAGGCGGCGGTTGACGATCGACGGCATTGGCACACCCCGTGCTGGGCAAACCGCGCAACGCGCGCGCCGACCCGAAAGTGGTCTTAGGCTTAGGCTTAGGCGGTGTCGTCGGCAGGCTCGACCAGTTCGACAAGCACGCCGCCGGCGTCCTTGGGGTGGATGAAGTTGATCCGCGAGTTCGCTGTGCCGCGCCGGGGCACGTCGTAGAGCAACCGGATGTCCTGGTCGCGCAGGCGCTTGGTGAGCGCGTCGAGGTCGCTGACCCGGTAGGCGATCTGCTGGATGCCGGGGCCGCGCTTGTCGAGGAACTTGGCGATTGCCGACGAGTCGTCGATGGGTGCCATCAGTTGAACCTGAGCGCTACCGACCGCGGCGCCGCGCACCGAGAGCATCGCCTCGCGAATTCCTTGATCGTCGTTGATTTCCTCGTGCAGCACGATCATGCCGAGGTGGTCGTGGTACCACGCGATCGCGTCGTCGAGGTCGGGCACCGCGATGCCGACGTGGTCGACCGCTGTCACCAGAGCGGTGCCGAGTACTCGACGGGTGTCAACTTGATCGGTGGTCATCACGTAACGGTAACCTGACCGTGAAGAATCCGCCCTTCCCGATCTTGTCGATCGGCCCCTGGACCACGCTGTGGAGGTAGTCATGACGACATCGGTGATCGTTGCTGGAGCACGGACGCCAGTCGGCAAGTTGATGGGTTCGCTGAAGGATTTCAGCGCCAGCGATCTGGGCGCCATCGCGATCAGGGGCGCGCTGGAGAAGGCGAACATCCCGGCCACGCTGGTGCAGTACGTGATCATGGGCCAGGTGCTGACCGCGGGGGCCGGCCAGATGCCGGCCCGGCAATCCGCCGTCGCCGCCGGCATCGGCTGGGACGTGCCGGCCCTGACCATCAACAAGATGTGTCTGTCCGGTATCGACGCCATCGCTCTGGCCGATCAGCTCATTCGGGCCGGCGAGTTCGACGTGGTGGTGGCCGGTGGCCAGGAGTCCATGAGCAAGGCCCCGCACCTGCTGATGGACAGCCGCTCGGGCTACAAGTACGGCGACGTCACGGTCCGTGACCACATGGCCTACGACGGCTTGTACGACGTGTTCACCGACCAGCCGATGGGTGCGCTCACCGAGCAGCGCAACGAGGTCGACAAGTTCACCCGCGCCCAGCAGGACGAGTTCGCGGCGCGGTCGCATCAACGGGCCGCCGCGGCATGGAAAGACGGTGTTTTCGCCGACGAGGTGGTCCCGGTGAGCATTCCGCAGCGCAAGGGCGACCCGCTGCAGTTCGCCGAGGATGAGGGCATCCGGGCCAACACCACCGCCGAGTCGCTTGCCGGGCTCAAACCGACATTCCGCAAGGACGGCACCATCACCGCCGGGTCGGCGTCGCAGATCTCCGACGGCGCGGCCGCGGTCGTGGTGATGAACAAGGACAAGGCAGTGGAGTTGGGCCTGAACTGGCTGGTCGAGATCGGCGCCCACGGCGTGGTGGCCGGCCCGGACTCGACGCTGCAATCGCAGCCCGCCAACGCGATCAAGAAGGCTCTTCTGCGGGAAGGTATCTCCGTCGGTCAGCTCGACGTCATCGAGATCAACGAGGCGTTCTCGGCGGTCGCGCTGGCCTCGATGCAGGAGCTCGGTGTGGACCCCGAGATCGTCAACGTCAACGGCGGCGCGATCGCGATCGGTCACCCGCTCGGCATGTCCGGGGCCCGCATCGCGCTGCACACCGCACTCGAATTGGCCCGCCGCGGGTCTGGATACGGCGTTGCTGCGCTGTGCGGAGCCGGTGGCCAGGGCGACGCCCTGATCTTCCGCGCTGGCTAGTTACCGGCCAGTACGGTTTGTGGCCGGCCCGGTTGGACAGGCGTCCAGAAGTTTGCTGGAGCTGCATGACGCTCGGCTCGACCAACTCTGATGTGATGTTGCCCATAGCGCCGTCTCAACCGGATGAAACGCACCTGCGGCGCCGTGCCAGACTTGATCGCGTGAGCCGTCCACGCCCCTCGATCGGACCTGCGTTGTCTGGCGCGGTCGATCTTTCTGCCCTGAAGCAACCCCCTCCTGCCAGTGGAGGCAGTCGCGGGGACGGGTCGAGCGCGTCGTCCGCCGGTATCGAGGTCAACGAAACCAACTTCGAAGACGAGGTATTGCTGCGCTCCAACCAGGTGCCGGTCGTGGTGCTGTTGTGGTCGCCGCGCAGCGAGGTCTGTCTGCAGTTGGCCGACATCCTGGCCGGCCTGGCCGCCGAGGACAACGGCAAATGGGCGCTGGCCACCGTCAACGTCGATGTGGCTCCACGGGTGGCGCAGATCTTCGGCGTCGAGGTGGTTCCCACCGTCGTGGCGTTGGCCGCCGGACAACCGCTCTCCAGCTTCCAAGGTGCCCAGCCGCCGGAGCAGTTACGCCGCTGGGTCGACTCGCTGCTGTCGGCGACCGCCGGAAAGCTCAGCGGTGCAGCCGGTCCCGACGAGCCCACAGCGGTGGATCCGGCGCTGGCGCAGGCCCGTCAGCAGTTGGAGGACAACGACCTCGGCGCGGCGCTGAACTCCTATCAGGCGATCCTCGACGACGACCCCAACAACGACGAGGCTAAAGGCGCGGTACGCCAAATCGCGTTTCTGATGCGCGCCACCGCCCACGGACCGGAAGTGATCGCGGCTGCCGATGCCGCACCGACCGACATCGAGGCCGCTTTCGCCGCAGCCGACGTTCAGCTGCTCAGCCAGGATGCGGCCGGGGCATTCGACCGACTGGTGGCGCTGGTGCGGCGAACATCCGGTGACGAGCGGACGTCGGTGCGTACCCGACTGATCGAGCTGTTCGAGTTGTTCGACGCGGCAGACCCAGAGGTCATTGCCGGTCGACGCAATCTCGCGAATGCGTTGTACTAGAGTCCTATTCGGGCGCCAGCCATAGCGCCGACATCGGCGGCAGCGCTAACACCGCCGAAGCCGGGCGGCCGTGCCACGGATCGTCGGTGGCGTCGAGTCCCCCCAGGTTTCCGATCCCGGCGCCGTTGTAATCGGTGGCGTCGGTGTTGAGCACCTCACGCCACCGTCCGGCCTTGGGCAGGCCCAGCCGATAGCCGCTGTGTTCGGCGCCGGCGAAGTTGAACACGCATGCCATCATCGAGCCGTCGTTGCCATAGCGCAGAAAGCTCAACACGTTGTTGGCCGAGTCGTTGGCGTCGATCCAGGAGTAGCCCTCCGGCTTGATGTCTTGGCTCCACAGCGCCGACGACTTCCGATACACCGCGTTGAGATCATGAACCAGCCGCGATATTCCGTTGGAGAAGCCGTGCTCGTCGAGCTGGAACCAATCCAGCCCGCGTTCTTCGGACCATTCCGCCCGCTGACCGAAATCCTGCCCCATGAACAGCAACTGCTTGCCCGGGTGGGCCCACTGGTAGGCCAGCAGGCTGCGCAGTCCGGCGGCTTTCATGTGGTCGTTGCCGGGCATTCGCTCCCACAGCGTGCCCTTGCCATGCACGACCTCGTCATGGCTGATCGGCAGCACGAAGTTCTCGCTGTAGGCGTAGAGCATCGAAAACGTGATCGCGTGATGGTGGTAGCTGCGGTAGATCGGATCACGGCCGATGTAGTCGAGCGTGTCGTGCATCCAGCCCATGTTCCACTTCATCGAGAAGCCAAGGCCACCAACGGTAGTCGGGCGCGTGACGCCCGGCCAAGACGTCGACTCCTCGGCGATGGTGACGATACCGGGCGCTGCTTTGTGCGCGGTGGCGTTCATCTCCTGCAGGAACTGCACGGCCTCCAGATTCTCCCGGCCGCCGTGGATGTTCGGTGTCCACCCCCCTTCGGGGCGTGAGTAATCCAGGTACAGCATCGAGGCGACGGCGTCCACCCGCAGGCCGTCGACGTGGTACTCCTGGAGCCAGTACAGCGCGTTGGCGACCAGGAAGTTGCGGACCTCGGCGCGGCCGAAATCGAACACGTAAGTACCCCAGTCGAGTTGCTCGCCGCGACGCGGGTCGGAGTGTTCGTAGAGCGGTGTCCCGTCGAATCGGCCCAGCGCCCAGGCGTCTTTGGGGAAGTGGGCAGGCACCCAATCGACGATCACGCCGATGCCGGCCTGGTGTAGCGCGTCGATCAGCCCCCGCAACTCGTCGGGCGTGCCAAAGCGGGACGACGGCGCGTAGTACGAGGTGACCTGGTA
>NZ_JBYCLD010000315.1:0-2904 GCF_057473725.1 Mycobacterium sp. TH-M11
ACCTCGCCCAGGCCGAGCCCGCGCATGACCTCGCCGATGCCGACCGGCGGCAGGTAGGTCGGGGTGTCGTTGATCCACCCGCGGTTCGTGGGGTCCAACGAGATCCAGTCGACGCGCACCAGCGCCTCGCCGTCGCCGATGTTCGGCATCGGCTCCTCGCTGAGCTCGAAGGTGTTGGCGTCGATACGTCCGGTGGGGCGCTGACGGAGAAGGAAGCGGCGGTTATGTTTGGCCATGAGGTACAAGGTAGCGCCGACGGCGAACGGTCGTAAGGCGCTGGCGCTTCGGGCCGGCGGCGGCCGCGGTCGAGGCTGCGGGACAGCTCGGTTTTCGCTGCCCGACAGCTTCTGGAGCCTCTGCTAGGGTGCTGTGCCTATGCCGGAGATGGATCGTCGCAGTTGGCTGTTGCTGACGGGGTTCGGCGTACTGTCCGCCGCGGTGCCCGCACCACGGGCAGGTGCCTCTCCGCGACCGCCGGCCGCCCCGTCGGGTGGCTACATCTTCTCCGACAACTTCGATGGGCCGGCCGGTTCGGCCCCCGATCCGTCGAAATGGGCGGTCGCCACGGCGCGCGAAACCATCAAAGATCCGACGCACTGGGAGCTACCGGAAAATATCGGCCAATACCGCGACGATCGCCGCAATGTGTTTGTCGACGGCAAATCCAACCTGGTCCTTCGAGCCGCGAAGGATGGACCCACCTTTTACGGCGGCAAGGTGCAAAGCCGCTGGCGAGGCGGCGTCGGCCATACCTGGGAGGCGCGGATCAAGCTGGACTGCCTGACCGCCGGCGCGTGGCCTGCCTACTGGCTGGGAAACGACGATCAAGGCGAAATCGACATTCTCGAGTGGTACGGCAACGGCAGCTGGCCGTCCGCCACCACCGTGCACGCCAAAGCCAACGGCGGTGAATGGAAGACCCAGAACATCTCCGTCGACAGCGCCTGGCACACCTGGCGGTGCCAATGGGATGCGACCGGCATGCGGTTTTGGAAGGACTACGTCGACGGCGCCGCGCCCTACTTCTCCGTTTCCGCGGATTCGCTGCCGGACTGGCCGTTCAACGGCCGCGGTTACACGGTCTATCCGGTGTTCAACCTCGCGGTCGCCGGCTCCGGCGGTGGCGATCCCGGCGGGGGTACCTACCCCGCGCAGATGCTGGTCGATTGGATTCGGGTTTGGTGAGCCGGACGCACCTGACGAGGCCCGTAGGTCTACCCCGTCAAGTGCGAAGCGTCAGAAGTTGCTGCAGGTAAGGGCAACCTGGTTGATCATGGGCAGGTACTGGTTTGCCTGCGCGGGGAACTGCGCCTCGGCCTGCTGGGCCATCTGGATGCGTTGAGGCGGCGCCGAGGCGAGGTAGCGCTGCAGGAAGCCGCTGGCCAAGCCCGAGTTGCGGAGCTTGGTGCCCGCACCCGGCTGTTGCGCGTCGAGAGCCGCGATGACCTGCGGATAGCTGCATGTGGTGTTGATTGCCGCCGGCGACAGTTCGTCCGCGGACGCGATCCCCGCGCCGAACAGCGCCGACACTGCCAAACCCCCAGCGAAAACAGCCAGTTTGTTCATCGAACGCGTGACCATATGAGGAACACCTTCCGGATTACGAAATCGCCGAAACTCGACGCCGAGATTTTTCAGCTTACCCGAAGTATTCGAGGGCCCGGTTTGTCAAAGATGGATCACATCAACCTCATAGGCCACACTTAGCGGTCTGGATTTTAAGTTCGTCGGGGGCCGGGAGTTGCGTTCCCCGCGGCGAGATCGACGTTTTGGCGGCCTGCTACTCGCACTTTGCCGCCATAACGTCGATGTCGGCGCGCAAAGGCGATCATGGCGTACCCCCGACGAACTTACGAGCGAGACCACTTAGCCTTCCGTCGCGCAGGTACTTTTTGGCTATGGTCGAGCACCCGATCCGAAATGCGGCAGTCGACTTTTACCGCGTGACGGGCGTGATCTTGATCGTCCTCGGGCACTGGCTGGCCGCTTCGGTCACCTACCGCGACGGATCTTTCGGTCGGCAGAATCCGTTGCTGGATCAGCCATGGACGCAGTGGCTCACCTGGCTGTTCCAAGCCGTTCCCACGTTCTTCCTGGTTGCCGGCTACGCCGCTGCGGTGTCCTGGAGCCACCGGCGAGCCAACGACGAAATGTCACGCCAGGGCTGGTTGCGGCGCCGATTTGCCCGCGTGCTCGGGCCGTCGACGGTGTACGTCGTGCTGGTATCGACGTGCGTGGTGGTGCTGCAAAGCATGCGCGCGACGGGGTCGATCCTCGAGTACGCGGGCTGGGCGGTGGCCATGCATCTCTGGTTTCTCGCCGTCTACCTGGTCGTGGTGTCGTTCACGCCGATAGCTGTGGCAGCACATCGCCGTTGGGGACTTCTCGTGCCCGCGACGCTCGCCGCGGGTGTGGCCGTCTTGGACGTCGCGTCACTCGCCGGCCACGTCCGTCATCTGGGTTGGCTGAATTACCTGATGTGCTGGGGGTTGCTCTATCAACTCGGAATCGTCTGGCAGAGCGGCTTGTTGGCGGGTCGTCGAGCTGTGATGCTGGCCGCGGGCGCGGCGGGTGCGCTGTGGCTGCTGCTCTGGCTCGGTCCCTATCCGGTCAGCATGATCGGCGTTCCCGGTCAAGCAGTGCAGAACACTGCGCCGCCCTCGATGGCCATGGTGGCGTTCGGATGCGCACAGGCCGGCCTGGTGATCAGCCTGGCGCCGACGGTCAACCGCCTGCTGCGCGCGGACGCGATTCGACGTGTGCTGTCGCGAGCGAACACGAACGTGATGGCCCTGTACCTATGGCACATGATCCCCGTGGTCGTCGTGGCAATCGTCGGCTACCCGGCGGGGCTGTTGCCGCAGCCGGTCGAGGGCAGCGTCGCGTGGTGGCTGGGCCGGTTGG
>NZ_JBYCLD010000316.1:0-3004 GCF_057473725.1 Mycobacterium sp. TH-M11
GTTTGGTATCTGCGCGCCCGTTCATCAGCGGCGCAACACTCGACAAGTCCCGACGCCCTCGTCGACACTAATCATGTTGTTTCTCAATATGATTTCGCTATTCTCCCCGAATTCTTCTGACCAGCAGAGCTTTGTCGCGCGGTCCGTTACACCATCGATCCGGCCTTTGCGGTCGGCGAAGTGGCGTCCCAGCAGCCACCAACATCACTTCTGCACAATGGGGCAGTGCGCACTTAATCCGACTGGTGACAGCGGCAGGGTGGATCCGGCGGGGCCGCCTTGGCCGAACTCGTCGACGCTGCGACACGGCAAGATCAGCCGCGGTCCGGGAAGCGGACGTGAGACCGTATTCACTTATGCATGGCCACGAGTACATGAGTTACGAATCGTTCGGGCGGCGCTTCTTTGAGGTAGCCGTCACCGAAGAGCGGGTCGCCGCCGCATTCGCGGCGATCGCCGGCAGCCAGTTCGAGATGCCGCCGATGGCCCAGGGCCCCGGCAAACTCGCCAAAGTCAGCGCCGCCGTCACTATCAAGCAGCCGAAGGTGACGCGCAATGTCGCCGACAGCATCACCTTCGACATCCATATCCCGCTGCTGATCGATCTGCTCGTCGATCTGCGAATCGACAAGCAGCGGTTCACCGTTGACGGCGACATCGCGCTCACTGCTACCGCTCGGGCGGCCGCACCGCTATTGCTGATCGTCGACGTTGCCAAGCCACGCCCGAGCGACATCGGTGTCCATGTGTCGTCGAAGACTCTTCGGGGCGAGATCGTGCGCATCATCGGCGGCGTCGACGCCGAGATTCGGCGGTTCATTGCGCATTACGTCAGCGAAGAAATCGACGCGCCTCAATCGCAGCAGGCCCAAGTGATCGATGTTGCAGACCAGCTCGATCAAACGTGGAAGGGCATCTGACCCGAGAATTGACGGTTCATAGCAGGCACGGCGGGGTATAACGCGGCAGGGCGTATCAGGGCGGGGGGGTATGTCGCGCCCGCGCAGGCCCGAGATGTCCGCAACAACAGGGGAGTGAGACGACGTGGCTCAAGTCGACGTCTCGACGACATCCGATCTGTCACCGCAGTCCGCGTGGAAGCTCGCGTCGGACCTGGGGCGCTTCGATGACTGGATGACGATATTCGGCGGGTGGCGCGGCGAAGTTCCCGCGACCATCGAAAAAGGCACTCGGGTGTCATCGTTGATCAAGGTCAAGGGATTTCGGAACGTCATTCACTGGGAAGTGACCGAATACGACGAGCCGCACGAGATCGAGCTGACCGGTCGTGGACGCGGCGGCGTGCAGATCACGGTCACCATGCGGGTGACCGACAGTCAACCTGGATCGACGTTCGACCTCACCGCCGCGTTGGGCGGCGGAGTTCTCAGCGGCCCACTCGGCACGCTCGTCGCTAGGGTCATAAAGTCGGACGTCCGCAAATCCGTGTGTAACCTCGCTGCCCTGCAGTGATGGGTTTCAGGTCGCGGGCCGGTGGCTACAAACATGGGGTGACATCGGTCGTGGTGGTGGGCAGCGGATTTACCGGCTTCGAGTGCGCGCGGCGGTTAGCTCGCCGATTGCGCGGGAGCGACGTCGACGTGACGATCGTGTCGCCGGTCGACTACATGCTCTATACGCCGCTGCTACCCGACGTGGCGGGCGGCGTGGTGGACGCCCGATTCGTTGCCATCCCGCTTGCGGGAACGCTCAAGGGCGTACGCGCCCTTCGCGGCCGGGTTGACCGCGTCGATTTCGACCAGCACCGGCTGCAATACACCGATCTCGAACAGCGCACCCGTGAGCTGCCCTGGGACAGACTGGTATTAACGCCAGGATCGGTCACCCGGTTGTTCGATATCCCCGGATTGCCTTACCACGCACGAGGTCTGAAGTCGACCGCCGAAGCTTTGTACCTCCGTGATCATGTCCTGGAGCAATTGGAGCTGTCCTGTTTGGAAGGCGACGCCGGGTTGGCCCAGGCTCGGCGCACCATCGTGGTCGTCGGCGCCTCGTACTCTGGGACCGAACTGGTGCTGCAGCTTCGCGCACTGGCCGAGGCCGCAGCCAAACAGCTGGGTTTCGACCCGGCGTCGGCGCGATTTTTGCTGCTCGACCTCGCTGAGCAAGTGATGCCGGAGGTCGGCGAGAAGCTCGGCGCTCGTGCACAGCGGGTATTGCGAAAGCGTGGCGTTGACGTTCGATTGGGGTTGACCCTCAATGAAGTTCACCCCGACCATGTGGTTCTCAGTGACGACACCCGGGTCGACACATACACCGTCGCATGGGTAACCGGCGTGACCGCGGCGCCGCTGATCGAGACACTCGGTCTGCCGACCGAAAAGGGCCGGCTCAAAGTGCAGACCGACCTGACCGTGCCCGGACATCCCGACGTCTTCGCCGCCGGTGACGCGGCGGCGGTGCCCGACGTGACCCAGCCCGGCAAGATCACCCCGCCGACCGCCCAGCACGCCACCCGTCAAGGAAAAACGCTCGGCAACAACGTCGCCGCCAGCCTCGGCTACGGGAAAACACGCGGATATCGGCACCACGACATGGGATTGGTGGTCGACCTGGGGCCGCGGCAGGCGGTGGCGAACCCGCTGAAGATTCCGCTGTCAGGATTCCCGGCCAAGGTGGTCACCCGTGCCTACCATTTGTACGCCATCCCTCGCGGCGTCAACCGCTGGGCGGTCGCACTCGCCTATCTGACCGACGCCATGTTCGCGCGCTCGGTAATATCGCTGGGGCTCTCGACCCAGAGCGATGCCGAATTCTCTACCAGTGAGGGGATTCCGCTCCCAGAGACCGGGTGACGGTACCGCTTCGGCCGTCCGAGCGGGCCACGTCGAGGCGGGGCGACTTGCAACCCCGGCGGCCGCTGACCTCAGGGCTGAGCGGGCCGGACCCGACGGACTGGCCGAATATCGATCGCGTCAATCGTCAACTCTCGCCGACAGATCCGCCAGCCCGCGGCGCCGGTGTGCCGATATTCGTCGGCGTA
>NZ_JBYCLD010000317.1:0-5482 GCF_057473725.1 Mycobacterium sp. TH-M11
CCTTTAACGATCCGTCCAGAGAGGCGGAGAAGGAGGTCAAGATCTCGCATGGGTGCCTCGGGTGACGCCGCTTCGAACAGCGGATCGAGGGAACTGATGTCGGCGGCCGACGTGGGTCGCACTATTTCGCGCATTGCGCATCAGATCATCGAAAAGACCGCTCTCGACGGGGCCGATGCGCCCCGGGTGGTGTTGCTGGGAATCCCCACCCGCGGTGTGACGTTGGCCGACCGCCTCGCGGTCAACATCGCCGAATTCTCCGGTACCGAGATCCCGCACGGCGCCCTGGACATCACGCTCTACCGCGACGATCTGATGACCAAGCCGCCGCGGCCGCTGGAGAACACCTCGATACCGGCCGGCGGCATCGACGACGCGCTGGTGATTCTCGTCGACGACGTGCTGTATTCCGGTCGCTCGGTGCGCTCGGCGCTGGACGCACTGCGCGACGTCGGACGTCCGCGGGTAGTGCAGTTGGCGGTGCTGGTCGACCGCGGTCACCGCGAATTACCGCTGCGCGCCGACTATGTCGGCAAGAACGTGCCGACCTCGCGAATTGAGAACGTGCATGTGTTGCTGGCCGAGCAGGACGGTCGTGATGCCGTCGTCATCTCCCGGGAGGACGCGTGACCAGGCACCTGCTGGCGGCCGGCGACCTGACCCGCGACGAGGCCACCGCTATCCTCGACGACGCCGACCGGTTCGCCCAGGCGTTGGTCGGGCGCGAGGTCCGCAAGCTGCCGACGCTGCGCGGTCGCACCATCATCACGATGTTCTACGAGAACTCCACCCGCACCCGGGTGTCGTTCGAGGTGGCGGGCAAGTGGATGAGCGCCGACGTGATCAACGTCAGCGCCGCCGGATCCTCGGTGGGCA
Source organism: Mycobacterium sp. TH-M11 (assembly GCF_057473725.1). NCBI lineage: Bacteria > Bacillati > Actinomycetota > Actinomycetes > Mycobacteriales > Mycobacteriaceae > Mycobacterium > Mycobacterium sp. TH-M11. The sequence goes on from NZ_JBYCLD010000317.1 coordinate 877, forward strand.
AGGGTGAATCGCTGCGCGACACCGCGCTGACGCTGCGCGCCGCAGGCGCTGACGCGCTGATCATCCGGCATCCGGCTTCCGGTGCGGCGCAACAGCTTGCGAACTGGACCTCCGCGTCGGACGACACCGGGCCGGCGGTGATCAATGCCGGCGACGGCACCCATGAGCACCCGACCCAGGCGCTGCTGGACGCGCTGACCATACGGCAGCGCCTCGGCGGCATCGAGGGCCGGCGGGTAGTCATCGTCGGCGACATCCTGCACAGCCGGGTCGCCCGCTCCAATACGCATTTGCTGCACACCTTGGGTGCCGAGGTGGTGCTGGTGGCGCCACCGACGTTGCTGCCGGTCGGGGTCACCGACTGGCCGGTGACGGTGTCGCACGACCTGGATGCCGAACTGCCCGCCGCCGACGCGGTGCTGATGTTGCGGGTGCAGGCCGAGCGGATGAACGGCGGCTTCTTTCCTTCCACGCGTGAGTATTCGGTGCGCTACGGGCTGTCCGATCGGCGGCAGGCCCTGCTCCCCGGGCATGCGGTCGTGCTGCATCCGGGGCCGATGCTGCGCGGCATGGAGATATCGTCGTCGGTCGCCGATTCATCGCAATCGGCGGTGCTGCAACAGGTTTCCAACGGTGTCCACGTTCGGATGGCGGTACTGTTCCACCTGCTGGTGGGCACCGAGTCGGCCGCCGTGGGGCTCGCCGGCAAAGGGGTGATGGCGTGAGCGTGTTGTTGCGTGGGGTGCGGCGCTACGGCGAAGGCGAGCAGGTCGACGTGTTGGTCGACGGCGGGCAGATCACCGACATCGGTGCCGGGCTGCCGATTCCCGTCGATGCCGACGTCATCGACGCGATCGGTCAGGTGCTCCTTCCCGGGTTTGTCGACCTGCACACCCATCTGCGTGAGCCCGGCCGCGAATATGCCGAGAACATCGAGACCGGTTCGGCCGCAGCGGCACTCGGCGGATTCACCGCAGTGTTCGCGATGGCGAACACCAACCCGGTGGCCGACAGCCCGGTGGTCACCGACCATGTCTGGCATCGCGGACAGCAGGTCGGTCTGGTCGACGTCCATCCGGTCGGCGCTGTCACGGTCGGTCTGGCCGGAAAAGAGCTCACCGAGATGGGCATGATGGCCGATGGAGCCGCCCAGGTGCGGATGTTCTCCGACGACGGCAAATGCGTCGACGACCCGCTGATCATGCGCCGCGCACTGGAATACGCCACCGGGCTGGGCGTGTTGATCGCCCAGCACGCCGAGGAGCCGCGGTTGACCGTCGGCGCGGTCGCCCACGAGGGCCCGACCGCCGCGCGGCTGGGGCTGTCCGGTTGGCCGCGCGCCGCCGAGGAGTCGATTGTGGCCCGCGACGCGCTGTTGGCCCGCGACGCCGGCGCCCGGGTGCACATCTGCCACGCCTCCACTGCGGGCACCGTCGAGATCATCAGATGGGCCAAGTCGCAGGGCATTTCGATCACCGCCGAGGTGACGCCGCACCACCTGCTGCTCGACGACAGCCGGCTCGTCGGCTACGACGGCGTGAACCGGGTCAACCCGCCGCTGCGCGAGGCGACCGACGCGGTCGCGCTGCGGCAGGCTTTGGTCGACGGCGTGATCGATTGCGTGGCCACCGATCACGCGCCCCATGCCGAGCACGAGAAGTGTGTCGAGTTCGCCGCCGCGCTGCCGGGGATGCTCGGCCTGCAGACCGCGTTGTCGGCGGTGGTGCAGGCGATGGTCGTTCCCGGGCTTATGACCTGGCGCGACGTCGCGCGGGTGATGAGCGAGAACCCGGCCCGCATCGCCGGTCTGCCGGATCAGGGCCGGCCGCTGGAAATCGGGGAGCCGGCCAACTTGACCGTCGTCGACCCGGACGCCACCTGGACGGTCGTCGGCGCCGATTTCGCCAGCCGATCGGCCAACACTCCTTACGAGACGATGACGCTGCCCGCCACCGTGACCGCAACGCTGTTGCGCGGCAAGGTCACCGCGCTCGACGGAAAGAGCCCGGTATGAACCACCCCGGCGACCCGACCGTGCGCCCCGAGCGCGGCGCCCCGTTTGAGGAGCGGCGCAGATGAATTCCGCAACGCTGGTCGCATCACTGATCATGGCAGGGTTGGTGGCTCTGCTGATCGCGTTGATCATCCAGTTGATGCTGCGCGGCTGGCGCAAGCGCGCGGAGCGTCAGGCCGAGTTGATCGGCGCACTGCCCCAGCTCCCGGACCGGGTCGGCCCCGCAGCGATCAGCACCCACGGCATCTACGTCGGTTGCGCCATGGCGCCGGCGTGGAGCCAGCGGATCACGGTGGGCGACTTGGGCTACCGCAGCAAGGCGGTGCTAACCCGTCATCGCGAGGGCATCCTGGTGCAGCGCACCGGGGCGCAGCCGATCTGGATCCCGACTGAGTCGATCTCCGGCATCCGGACCGAGCACGTGATCGCCGGCAAGGTCGCGGCCCGCGACGGAATCCTGGCTATCCGGTGGCGGCTGCCGTCGGGGATCAAGATCGACACCGGATTTCGCGCCGACAACCGCGACGATAACAAGGAGTGGCTACGGAGTTGGCCGGAAGGGGTGGCGCTGTGAAGGCGATGCTGGTTCTCGACGACGGTCGTACATTCACCGGGACAGCGTTCGGGGCGATCGGCCAGACACTGGGCGAGGCAGTCTTTTCCACCGGCATGTCCGGCTATCAGGAGACCCTGACCGATCCCAGCTATCACCGGCAGATCGTGGTGGCCACCGCGCCACAGATCGGCAACACCGGATGGAACGGCGAGGATAGCGAAAGCCGGGGCGACAAGATCTGGGTCGCCGGCTACGCGGTGCGTGACCCCTCGCCGCGAGTGTCGAATTGGCGCGCCACCGGGACGCTGGAAGACGAGTTGGCCCGCCAGCAGATCGTCGGTATCGCCGGCATCGACACCCGCGCGGTGGTGCGGCGGCTACGAAGCCGCGGCTCGATGAAGGCGGGGATCTTCTCCGGCGAGGCACTTGCATCGCCCGAAGAATTGACCGAGCGGGTGCGGGAGCAGCAGCCTATGCTCGGCGCCGATCTGGCCGGCCAGGTCAGCACGCCGGACGCTTATGTGGTGGAACCCGACGGGCCGCACCGCTTCACCGTCGCCGCAATCGACCTCGGCATCAAGACCAACACACCGCGCAACTTCGCCCGCCGGGGCGTGCGCACCCGCGTGTTGCCGTCGTCGGCGAGCTTCGAGCAGATCGCCGAACTCAAACCCGACGGGGTGTTCCTGTCCAACGGCCCGGGGGACCCGGCCACCGCCGACCGTATCGTCGCGGTGACCCGTGAGGTGCTGGGCGCGGGAATCCCGTTGTTCGGTATCTGTTTCGGCAACCAGATCCTGGGCCGTGCGCTGGGTCTGTCGACCTACAAGATGGTCTTCGGCCACCGTGGCATCAACATCCCGGTGCTGGACCATGCGACCGGGCGGGTCGCCGTCACCGCCCAGAATCACGGCTTCGCTCTCGAAGGCGAGGCGGGACAGTCCTTCGACACGCCGTTCGGCCCGGCGGTGGTCAGCCACACCTGCGCCAACGACGGAGTCGTCGAAGGCGTGAAACTGATTGATGGACGAGCATTTTCGGTGCAATACCACCCGGAGGCCGCAGCCGGACCACACGATGCGGAGTACCTGTTCGACCAATTCATCGACGTGATGGGCAGCCAACGATGACGAGTGTGCGTGGTTGTCCGGCGACACGCCGTCAGTGGCGTGCAACTGGGCACGCTCGCCCCCCGATTGGAGAGGCAACATATGCCACGGCGGACTGATCTCAAGCATGTCCTGGTGATCGGCTCGGGGCCGATCGTGATTGGGCAGGCGTGCGAATTCGACTATTCCGGCACCCAGGCCTGCCGGGTCCTGCGGGCCGAGGGCCTGGAGGTGAGCCTGGTCAACTCCAACCCGGCCACGATCATGACCGACCCGGAGTACGCCGACCACACCTACGTCGAGCCCATCACCGCCGGCTTCGTCGAGCGCGTTATCGCGCAACAGGCGGAGCGGGGTCACAAGATCGACGCGCTGCTGGCCACCCTGGGCGGCCAGACCGCGCTCAACACCGCGGTCGCGCTGTACGAGAACGGGGTCCTCGAGAAGTATGGCGTCGAACTGATCGGCGCCGACTTCAACGCCATCCAGCGCGGCGAGGACCGGCAGATGTTCAAGGACATCGTGGCCAAAGTCGGCGGCGAATCAGCCCGCAGCCGAGTCTGTTTCACGATGGACGAGGTTCGGGAAACCGTCGGCGAACTCGGACTGCCGGTGGTGGTCCGGCCGTCGTTCACCATGGGCGGGCTGGGCTCGGGCCTGGCCCATACCGCCGACGAGGTCGACCGGATGGCCGGCGCCGGGCTGGCCGCCTCGCCCAGTGCCAACGTCTTGATCGAGGAATCGATCTACGGCTGGAAGGAATTCGAGCTCGAACTTATGCGCGACGCCCATGACAACGTCGTGGTGGTGTGCTCGATCGAGAACGTCGACCCGATGGGTGTGCACACCGGCGACTCGGTGACGGTGGCGCCGGCGATGACGCTCACCGACCGCGAATACCAGCGGATACGCGACCTGGGCATCGAC
>NZ_JBYCLD010000318.1:0-5061 GCF_057473725.1 Mycobacterium sp. TH-M11
CGAACAGTTCGGCGCCGATGTCCACCACCCGGCCGAGGAATCCCTGCTTTTGCTCCAGCGCGGCCTGCCAGCGCGCCATCCCGTAGAAGGTGTTGCGCGCCAACTTGCGCGACGAGCGCTCGACGAATCGCATATGCGGAGCCAGTTTGCCGAATTCACGATACGCCGTTGGTCGTTGACCTTCACCAAAGACTAACTGGGGCAACCACTTTGCATAGAAGCTGCTCGCGCCGACGGCGGCCTTGGCCTTCTGACGCAGGTGGGCTTTCGCGTTCGCGAGGTCGCCGGCCGCATTCAGGTGCGCGTCGACCGCCTCGCGTGCGATCAGCAGCCGCATGATCTCGCTGGAGCCTTCGAAGATCCGGTTGATCCTCAGGTCGCGCACCACCTGCTCCACCGGGACCGCCCGCTCGCCGCGCGCGGCCAGCGACTCGGCGGTCTCGTAGCCACGGCCGCCGCGGATCTGCAACAGCTCGTCGGCGATCAGGCAGGCCATCTCACTGGACCACAGCTTGGCCAGTGCTGCTTCGATCCGGATGTCGTTGCGGCCCTCGTCGGCCATTTGGGCGGACAGCTCCAACACTGATTCGAGGGCGTAGCTCGTCGCGGCGATGAACGAAATCTTCTCAGCGACGGCTCCGTGTGCACCGACGGGCTTGCCCCACTGCACGCGTTCACCGGACCATTCCCGCGCGATTTTCAGCGACCACTTGGCCGAGCCCGTGGCGATTGCGGGTATCGAGAGCCGGCCGGCGTTCAGCGTCGTCAACGCAATCTTCAGTCCGTCACCCTCCCGGCCGATCAGGTTCTCGGCCGGCACCCGGACCCTGTGCAAACGGGTCAGACCGTTCTCGATGCCGCGCAATCCCATGAATGAGTTGCGCCGCTCGACGGTGATGCCGGGCGAATCGGCCTCGACGACGAACGCGCTGATGCCGCCGCGGTGCCCGTCGCCCTTGGGTACGGCGGCCATCACCACAAGAAGTTCTGCGACGACGCCGTTGGTGGTCCAGAGCTTAACTCCGTCCAATTCGTAGGCCGTTCCGTCGTCGACCGGGGTTGCCGTTGAGGCGAGCCGCGCCGGATCGGAGCCGACGTCGGGTTCGGTCAGCAGAAACGCCGAGATTGCCCCGGCCGCGCAACGGGGCAGGAACTTTCTCTTCTGTTGGTCGTTACCGGCCAGCTTGAGTGGCTCGGGCACACCGATCGACTGGTGCGCGGAGAGCAACGCACCGAGGCTGGCGTGCACGCTGGACACCAGCATCAGCGCCCGGTTGTAGGCGACCTGGGACAGATTCAGCCCGCCGTATTCCGACGGAATCTTCATGCCGAAGCACCCCAGGTCGGCGAGACCCCTGACGTAGTCGTCGGGAATCTTCGCCTCGCGCTCGATGATGCTGCCGTCGACGGTGTCGAGAAATTCCCGCAATCGGCCCAGGAATTCCTCGGTCCGGGCGGCCTCGTCGTCGGACGGCCGGGGAAAGGGGTGGATGAGCGCCAGCGGAAAACGGCCGAGAAACAGCTCCTTGGCCAGTGAGGGTTTGTCCCAGCCGCTTTCGCGGGACTCCTCCGCTACCGCCCTCGCTTGCTCTTCGCTGACCTGCGCCTGCTGTGCCATGGCACTTCCTCACTCGAAACCGGCTCGTTCGGTTCGGAGTGTTCCCCGTCACGCTGAAAGGTACACCCGCCCAACGGCTCAGGCGTCCAATTCGCGGGCCACGGCCTTGACGACGTCGGAGACCTTGCGGGCGATCTTGCGGTCGGGGTAGCGCCCCTTGCGCAGTTCGGGTTGCACGGTGCCTTCGAGCAGCGTGATCATGTCCTCGACCATGCCGTGCAATTCGTCGGGGCTGTGCTTGTGCTCGGCCGGACCCTCGCGGCGCGGACGGCTACTGAGCGTCGGCGGCGGGTCGATCAGCTTGAGGCTCAACGCCTGGGGTCCACGCCGCCCGGACGCCAAGCCGAACTCGACCTTCTGCCCGGCCTTGAGGCCTTCGACTCCCGCGGGCAACGCCGAGGAGCGGACGTAGACGTCCTCGCCGTCTTCCTGAGACAGGAAGCCGAATCCCTTCTCCGCGTCGTACCACTTCACCTTGCCAGTCGGCACCGAACTCACCTGCTTGTCTAACGGAAGACTACTTAGGCCTACACAACGAAGCGCCCCGCCTGCGCAGGACGCGATGAAGCCCGATCCTACTCGGATCACCGGCGGCTGAGCACCGGAGTTTCTGACCTAAGCTGGTCTCACCGCTGGAGGAGATCATGCGCCTGGTTCTGAACGTCATCTGGCTGGTTTTCGGTGGCCTGTGGTTGGCCCTGGGATATTTGTTGGCTGCGCTGATCTGCTTCGTGCTGATTGTGACCATTCCGTTCGGTTTCGCGTCGCTGCGCATCGCGTCTTACGCGCTGTGGCCGTTCGGCCGCACGATCGTCGAGAAGCCCGGCGCCGGTAATGGCGCGTTGATCGGCAATGTTCTCTGGTTGCTGCTGTGCGGAATTTGGCTGGCCATCGGACACCTGGTGACCGCGGCGGCCATGGCGGTGACGATCGTCGGCCTTCCGCTGGCGTTGGCCAATCTCAAACTGATTCCGGTGTCGTTGATGCCGCTGGGAAAGCAGATCGTTGCCCTGGATCAGCGGCGGCCATAAGCGGAACTCAGGTCCGTTCAGTGTTGAAGACCGCATCGCACGCACACATCCATGACCTGCGCTTAAGCCTTCCGCGCGTTGTGAAATCAATCACATAACGGTTTGATCACGGTGCGGCAACAGCCTTATTTCGACACGTTCAACCTGCGCAAACAGTGCTATTTCCTGGCGTCTTGGGGCACCGCGACACGCGAAACGCGACTTTCTACAGAAAATGACTCCGCCGCAGACAGCCGCTAGCGTCGAGCCCGGCCCGCCGAGTATCCCTGCCCGGTAGGTCTTCTCGCCTATAGCGCCGAGCTCCATCCAATAGGCGAGTAATGCCGATCCATGGATGGAGGCGGGGGACCCAATGGTCCGCCGATATCGACCTGGAGCCCACGGCTCCTTGGGGTGAAGCCGACGCGTTTGGGAAAGACGCGCGACGGCCGGGCGACCTCTTCCGCCCGAACCCGACAGCTGACCTCGTAGGCGCATACGAGAGGACTCCATAGGTCTATGAGCGGCCGTCACCGTAAACCCACCACGCCCATCGTCGGCGTCGCGAAACTGGCCTTCACCGGTGCAGTCATCGGCGGCGCGGTCCCACTAGCCCTCGCCGGCCATGCGGCCGCGGCACCCGACAGCGAATGGGACCGTGTCGCGGCCTGCGAGTCGGGCGGCAACTGGGCGATCAACACCGGCAACGGCTACCACGGCGGGTTGCAGTTCTCCCAAGGCACGTGGAACTCGCACGGCGGTGGCGAATACGCCACGTCGGCCAACCAGGCCACTCGCGATCAGCAGATCGCCGTGGCCGAGCGGGTGCTGGCCAGCCAGGGCAAGGGTGCTTGGCCGGTTTGTGGACGGGGCCTGTCGGCCGCTACACCACGCAACGTGGTCGCCGATGCGCCCGTGCCCCCGCCGGACGCACCGCCGCCGGCGTTCGACGCGCCCATGCCTCCGCCACCGGCCGACCCGCCGCCTCCACCGCCGGCACCTGAGCCTCCCCCGCCACCACCAGCCGAACCGGCCGCGGTCGACGCACCGGCGCCGGACGCACCGCCCCCTCCGCCAGCGCCAGACGCACCGCCGCCTCCGCCAGCGCCGGACGCACCGCCGCCTCCGCCAGCGCCAGACGCACCGCCGCCGGCCGACCCCGCGCCCGAGCCCGCTCCGCCGACGCAGGCCGAATCCGTTGCGATGGATGCGCCCGCGCCACCCCCGGGAGAAACACCAGAGGGAGTGCACCAGGCCAACACCGTCGGGTCATCGCGGAAACTGGATCCGAGCTACCTGAACGACCTGCTCAAAGCGGTTCAGTCGCAGAGCGTAAGCACTAATCCCGCGCTGCAGTCGCTCGCCTGATCGACGATCGTACGGCGGATGACCACCGCCTAGCGGTTGACCTCAGTGACCGGATGCAGATAGGGCAGTTCGTCGGCCGGCAACGGAAATTCCAGGTCGCCGAAGGGCGACAAGGCGCCGGTCCGATCGGTTGCCAATTCGCTCACGGCGTGGTCGTCAGGGTTGGTCGTCGGCCAACCGTTGTCGACATAACGGGTCTTCTGCGCCTTGTTGTCAGCCACGCGGTCCATTCTGACAGGTCGGTTGCGGCAATGCCCGCCTTACCCTCCGTACGTCGGGAACAGTCCCTCAGCCGACTGCTTTACGCTGGTCAGCAATGACCGAACACACCCCGGACATCCCGCTGGGGTCCTGGCTGGCCGAGTTGCCCGACGACGGGTTGATCCGTCTGCTGGAGTTGCGACCCGACCTGGCCCAACCGCCGCCGGGCAGCATCGCCGCGTTAGCCGCCCGCGCGCAGGCCCGCCAATCGCTGCAGGCTGCCACCGACGAGCTCGATTTCCTGCGGCTGGCGGTGATCGACGCGTTGCTGGTGCTGCAGGCCGACTCCGCGCCGGTGCCGGTCGCCAAGCTGCTCGCGCTGATGGGCGACCGAGCCCCCGAGGCCGACGTCCTCGACGCACTCGAGAATCTGAAGCAACGCGCGCTGGTCTGGGGTGACGGCGCCGTGCGGGTGGCCTCCGCCGCCGACGGCGGGCTGCCCTGGTACGTCGGGCAGGTGACGCTGGAGGACGCCAGCCCGAGCGCGGGGCAGATCGCCGAGCTGATCGATGGCCTCGACGATCCGCAGCGTGAGCTGCTGGACCGCCTATTGGAGGGCTCGCCGCTAGGGCGGACCCGGGACGCCGCGCCCGGGGCTCCCGCGGATCGCCCGGTGCCACAACTGATTGCGTCTGGCCTACTGCGTCGAATCGATGCAGACACGGTGATCCTGCCCCGCCACGTCGGTCAGGTGATGCGCGGTGAGCAACCCGGGCCGGTGCGGCTGACGGCCCCCGATCCGGTCGTGTCCACGACCACACCGGCCGACGTGGACGCCACAGCAGCCGGCGCGATCATCGACCT
>NZ_JBYCLD010000319.1:0-1518 GCF_057473725.1 Mycobacterium sp. TH-M11
GTTGACCGTGTCGCCGGGGGCGAAGGCCGGGATGTCGTCGCGCAGCGACGCCTTGTCGACGATGTCCAGCGTGTTCATTGCGGAAACACTTCCTCGCAGGTCGCGGCTTCGGACCGGCCGACACGCGTTGTGGGCATGCAGACGGTTACCGAGCCGATGGGTTCGGGCATGTTGTCGCGCTGTGCGGTGACCGGGACGCCAGGACTCCGCTGCAGCATCAACCGCAGGCGACAACTGCTCAATTGTGCCAGACGCAGCGCAACCAGTGAAATCGCGCAAATCGCCGCTGGTCGTTCCACGCCGAGCCGGGCCGCCGTGATAATTCTGGAGGCGACCGAACTGCGCGATCCGCTTGCCCACGCGGTAACCTATCCGGCGGGCCGATGGCAGCAGTTGTGGCGAGCCCGTGAACCCCATGTCGGTGCCGTTACGCACCTGATACCTGTTGAGGAGGCCACCCGCCGTGCGGCCATCGATGCTTCTGTTGACCATCGTCATGGTGATTTCCACGGTGGTGTTCGGCTGCGACGAGAAGGTCTATGGCGCCGACGCCGTACGGCCGACGCCGTACCGCGCACCCGAGGTGACACCGGTGGCCACGGCGATCGAAGCCCCCCGGGCGCCTGCGATTCAGCCGGCCGCGGTGGTCGATGGTCTCTCCGCGCGCATGCAGGAAGCCACCGACGATGCCGCCAAGGTCGGTGCCAACATCTCGGTGGCGGTGCTGGACCGGATCTCGCACCAGCTGATCACCAACGGCAACACCCGGCCGATCGCCACTGCGTCGGTCGTCAAGCTGTTCATCGCCGACGACCTGCTGCTGCGCAAGGCCGAAGCCGGCCTGTCGGCTGATGACCGGGCTGCTCTCGATTCGATGCTGCGCGCGTCCGACGACGGGGCGGCCGAGACATTCTGGAACCAGAACGGCGGCAACGCGATCATCACCCGGGTGGCCGGCCGCTATGGTCTGGCCGGCACCGCACCGCCGTCGAACGGTGCCTGGTGGAACACCATCAGCACCGCACCGGACCTGGCGCGTTACTACGACATGCTGCTCAACGGTTCCGGCGGTCTGCCACCGGCCCAGGCCAACATCATCATGAACAACCTCGCGCAGTCCACCCCGAGCGGCCTCGACGGCTACCCGCAGCGCTTCGGGATCCCGGAAGGCCTGTACGACGAGCCGGTGGCGGTGAAGCAGGGCTGGATGTGCTGCATCGGCAACAACTGGATGCACCTGTCGACCGGCGTGGTCGGGGCGGATCGTCGCTACATCGTGGTGATCGAGTCACTGCAGCCCAGTGATGACGCCACCGCGCGCACCACCATCACCGAAGCCGTGAAGACCATCTTCCCCGGCGGCCGGATCTAGGCAGCTTCGTCGTCCTGGCGCCGAGTGTGCGGTTTCGTCGGCGAAAGTCCGCTTGGATTCAGGCGGTCGCTGCAACAAACGTGGACGGGTCTGACAGTAGTCGGTCGAGTTCTTCGGCGGGGGTGCGCCAGCCGAGGCGTTTGCGG